>DATHPH010000270.1:0-7930 GCA_035484095.1 Cytophagaceae bacterium
ATTAACAGTATTGAAAGCTACAAATATACTCAAAAAAACACAAAATGATGTTTTTACCCGACTTGTTAATTGCCCATGGTAGTACTTTTTCACTTTAGTATAGCACATTAAACTATATGCGTACAATTACGTAAGAATTGAAATTGAAGTAACCGTTAATAAATAGTTAAACTTAGCTGTATAAAATTGAATATTGTAAAGATAAAACTCCTATCTTTTTACTTTAGAACTAAAACTACTATGCCGTATTATTTTCAAAAACTGGGAGCAATACTTTCACTAATCGTTTTTTCGATCGGTTATGCATACGGACATGAAGTACTAAATATCGACAATCAAACAGACCGGCAAGAAGCGTTTGAATCCCAAATTTCTGTTTACGAAGACCTTTCAGGGAATCTTACCTTTAAACAAATACGTAATTTTACTTTTGATTCTACCTCTTATATTATTGCAAATAATCGAAACGGTACTACTGCCTTTTGGCTCAAATTTGATCTTGATGTAAGGGAAGACTTAACAAGAAAAAAGGTTTTCGAAATATTGGATTTCAAAATTGATTCCTTTGAATTGTATCTTCCTGAACCTACCGGTGGTGGATACCTTTTATATAAAGGAGGAGATGCCTATCCATATTTTTACCGGGACTATTTTCACAAAAATTTTATATTCAATTTTCCTATGTATAAAAAAGGAAAATATTCCGGATTTATCAGAGTGGAAGCAAGTGAGGTGGTAGGGTTAAATTTTGCAATCTCCGATTGGAAAACTTTTATTAAGTATTCTATCAAAGAATATTCTTTGCTCTCCTTATTTTATGGGATAATCATCGCTTTAGCGCTCCTGAGTTTATTTTTATATATTTACTTATACGAAAAATCATATCTTTTCTATGCTCTTTATTTATTGAGTCTTGGCTTTTATTTCATGACACGTGATGGATTAGGATTTCAATATATCTGGTCAACGTTTCCAACCCTTAATCATTATAGTAAACCACTTTCAGTATTATTGGTAGTCGTTTTCCATGTATTTTTTGTGAAGTATTATTTAAATACCTCCAAACATTTTCCACTCTTTGATAAAATAATTTTCCCTATTTTAATCATTTTCCCAGCGATTGCTTATACATTAGATGTAAAAATGGAAATATTACCTGATCCGTTAATTGCTTTAGCCGTTCTATTTATTCCATTGTTTATATTTTCGTTAAAATTAGCCCGTAAAGGGAATATTGAAGCCATGTTTTTTGTGGGGGCTTATTCCATTCAGTTTTGTGCTTTTTTAATCTTTATAATGGCTTATGTAGATTGGATTAAAAAAAGTGCCTTTATATTTTATAGTATTAATATCGCTACTGCCCTTGAAACAATTGTTTTTTCTCTCGCCCTTGCAGGAAAGGTAAAGCATCTCCTCAAAGAGAAAGAAGAAATGAAAAACTCGGCCACCAAAATATTGGAAGAAACCGTAAAAGTCCGTACACAAGAACTTGAAGAAAGGAATAAACAACTGGATATCTTTGTTTATAAAGCTTCCCACGATATAAAAGGTCCACTTAAATCCATGATTGGGCTCAGCACTTTAGCACTTTCGGATATCAGTGATCCAAAAGCAAAAGAATATTTTGAGTATATCTACCTGACCTCTACAAAGCTTGACAAAATGGTTGCGGAACTCTTAAAAATGGGAAGAGTAAAAGACTGGGAGATAAATTATTCTGAACTAAATCTAAATACGATTATTCATTCCGTAACGAATTCTTTAAAACATTTACCAAAATTTGAATCCATAAAAATTGACATAAACATCCCTAACAACTGTGTTGTATTATCCGACGAAATCCTTCTTAGTTCTATCTTTCAGAATATTATTGAAAATGCAATTAAGTATCAGGATACTTCAAAGGAGAAATCTTTTCTTCATATACGTTTTCACGATGCAGGAGAAGAGATCCGTTTGGATTTTGAAGATAATGGACTTGGTATACCCGCAAACACAAAAGAACATATTTTTGATATGTTTTATAAAGTGGATACTAATTCTTCTGGCACAGGATTAGGACTCTATCTAACTAAACTTACCATTGAAAAACTAGAAGGAAGAATAGAATTATTGTCAGAGGAAAAGAAAGGATCTACTTTCGTTCTATATTTAAAGAAATAATTCATTATTTCACTCCATTAATATCTCCCTTTGTTTGTATTATTATGCCATATCCAAGCCGTCCGTATCACATCCTTTAAGTCCTGGTAAGATGCTACCCATCCAAGTTTTTCTTTTGCCAAAGATGGTTCAGCCACTAATCTTGGCGGATCGCCGGGTCTACGTTCTCCATATTCCACCGGTACTTTTAATCCAGTGACCTCTTCCACCAAACCAATAACTTCTTTCACTGAATATCCTTTCCCTGTTCCCAAATTGCATGCAATGGAAGGTTTTCCGGAGGTAAGATACGTCAACGCCAAAAGATGCGCTTCCGCTAAATCGGACACATGGATATAATCCCGAACGCAAGAACCATCGGGTGTATCGTAATCTGTACCAAACACTGTAATACTTTTTCTAAGACCTGAAGCGGCTTGCAAAACAAGCGGAATTAAATGTGTTTCCGGAGTGTGATCTTCTCCGGTTTTACCATCTTCAGCAGCGCCTGAAGCATTGAAATAACGAAGAAAAACATACTTCATCCCATACGCCTTTTCATAATCAATAATCACTTTTTCAAGCATTAATTTACTCTGACCATAAGGATTGATGGGATTTTGAGGATGTTTTTCATCCATTGGAATATATTGAGGATTTCCATAGGTAGCACAAGTAGAAGAGAAAATAAAATAGTGGCAAGAATATTTTCTCATTGTTTCCAACAAAACAAGAGGAGATGCCAGATTGTTTTGATAATATTTAGCAGGTTCTTGGATCGATTCTCCCACTGAAGCATAGGCGGCAAAATGAAGTACTGCACTAATGGTATGATTACTGAATATCCTTTCTAAAAAAACGGTGTCACCAAGATCACCTTTTTCCAAAATTACTTCTTCGTTTATAATTGCTTTCTCATGGCCATAAATCATATTATCCACCACAATAATTTTATAGCCTTTATCCGCAAGCAATCTCACTGTGTGAGAACCTATATAGCCGGCTCCACCGGTTACGAGTAGTGTTTTTATAGAAGTCATTCAGAAAATCTTAAATTATTTAAAGGGAGAAATGTAAAAGTAATTTCACTTGTTTCAAAATTAAATCATCCGTCAATACTATTTTATTGCCTGCTGCTCTTCCGGAGTCATGTCCGTTTGTGCAGTTTCATGTCGACGTGCATTATGACTCGGTTCTTTGGACATTACAGTAGGCGCTGGAGGTGGCGTAAAATTAACTTTTTGAAGTCTTCTGTTTTGAATTTCTTCGATAAAACCTGCGCTCAAAATAGCCGAAGGAATCGTAACCAATCCAACACCCAACATCGCCAGAATCGTAGCTGTCAGCTTCCCTCCAATTGTTACCGGATATATATCCCCATAACCAATAGTCGCTAACGTAGAAACACCCCAATACATTGCCTGGAATAAATTACTGAACACGGCAGGTTGTGCATCTTTTTCAAAATAATACGCCAAACAAGAACAGAACACCAATACTATTAAAATGGAAAACAACGTAGCCAGCAAATCATCTTTCTTACTTGTTACCACTTTTGTAATGGCCTGCAAATGCTCCGAATATCTGTAAAGTTTGAAGATTCTAAACAAGGAAAACAAACGAAATACTTTAATAAAACGTAAATCAAAACTTGAAATGAACGGAATGAACAAGGGGAGAATGGATAATAAATCTATAATTCCGATGAATGAGAAAATGTATTTCAACGACCTTTTTTCCGGATAAGCAACAAAAATTCGGTAGACGTATTCAATAGAAAAAATGATAAGTGAAACCAATTCTACGACTTCAAAATAAATATCATACTCTCTGAGCTCTTTAACCGTTTCCAGGGCAAATATCAGAAAACTTACAAAAATGGAAACGTGAACTACTTTGTCAAAGTTATTTGCAAAGCTTTCTTTCCGCATTTTATTAAATAATACAAAACGCACAGACATTTTTATTTAAAAATTACTATTCAATGTAGGAATTAAAACGGTATTTTTCAAATAATTATATAAAAAATACTTTATCCTAATATATTTCATGGATTTAAGCAGTTGCCTTTAAGGGAAGTTAGAACGATTTACGTACATGGAAAACAAAGCGATTATTCCTTTACCAAACATCTATACAAGTTATAGCAAGATGCATCACTTTTCTTAACTTTAAGCAGAGCTAGATGCAATCAATCATTTTCTTTTCTATTAACCATCGTTTATTTTAAAATTCAAAACTTATTACCCAATAAAATGACTCTTTATAAAATCATTTGGAAATGCTGGATAGCAATAAAGTAAAGAAAATGTCGTAAATTGTGACAATACCAATATTCTGTCGGATTCAGATGGGATTTGAGATAGAATATTGTACACCCCATAAATCAAGGAAAAGTAAATTATGAGCAAGTCACAAGGAACGTGGAACAAAAAAGAAATTGAAAAGAAAAAGCAACAAAAGAAAAAAGACAAGGAGCAAAGAAAAGAGGAACGCAAATCCAATTCCAAAGACGGCTCGAACTTAGATGATATGATGGCTTACGTAGATGAAAATGGTAATATTTCTTCGACTCCTCCTGATCCGTCAAAAAAGAAAACCATTATTGAAGGAGATATTCAAATCGCTATTCCTAAACATAGTGATACCCCTACCGATATTATTAGAAAAGGAGTTGTTACTTTCTTCAATGAATCTAAAGGGTATGGCTTTATAAAAGACATCGATTCTCAAGATAGTATTTTTGTCCATTCCAACGGCTTAGCAGAGCCAATAAAAGAAAACAACAAAGTGACTTTTGAAGTTCAAATGGGTCAAAAAGGACCGCATGCCGTAAACGTTAAAGTGATTCGTTAAGCAAAAGATATTACTCTAAAGCAATTTTTGTTTTATAATTTTAATGAACTTCTAAAACATTACAAGTATACATTTTGTTAGGATTTGACAAAATGTACCTGTATCAAAATCGTTAAAATGAACACTATGTTGCCGACATCCAAAAGCTGCTCTAGTTGTCAAGCTGTTTTTCAATGTGGATGCACCAGCAATCCTAAAAATTGCTGGTGCATCCATTTTCCAACCTTCTCTTCTCCTCTACCAGATCTCGATTGCTTTTGTCCTGAATGTCTGAAAAAACTCACCACTGAAAAAGTGAATCATTACAAAAAAACACTTGCCGATACAAATCAACTAGCCAAAGCAGGAGACTTGTTGGAAGGAATAGATTTTTATACTGAAAAAGATACGCTTGTTTTTACCGCATGGTTTCATATTCAACGTGGCTTCTGTTGCCGCAATGGTTGCAGACATTGTCCTTATTAATTCTAAAAATAGAAAATATGAACCAATTACCAACTGCAGTCTTTTGTTGGAGCGGCGGAAAAGATTCTTCTTTTTGTCTCTACCAAATTTTAACACAAAAAACCTTTACAGTTAAATACTTGCTCACGACCATAAATGATCGTTACAAAAGGGTTTCCATGCATGGAATAAGGGAAGAGTTAGTTGACAAACAAGCGGAATCAATTGGCATTCCTCTTCTAAAAATGCGAGTATACGAAGGTTCAAACAAAGAATATGAACAAGAAATGGAAAGTATTTTGATAAATCTAAAATCAGAAGGAATAAATCATGTTATTTTTGGTGATATATTTCTGGAAGATTTAAGAATCTACCGCGAAAATAATTTAGCTAAGATTGGAATGACCGGAATTTTCCCTTTATGGGGAATGGAAACGACTTTACTAATGTACCACTTTATAAAAATTGGCTTTAAAACAATCACCTGCTGTGTCAATGATGGCTATTTGGGACAAGAATGGGTTGGACGAGAAATTGATAGTAATTTTTTAAAACAATTACCTCTGTTTGTTGATCCTTGTGGAGAAAATGGAGAATATCATTCTTTCTGCTACGATGGACCATTGTTTAAAAATAAAATCAATTTCTCAATAGGAGAAAAAATTTACAAAACACTTGATACAAAAAATGAAATTAATACTATTCCTTCTACCGTAGTAAAAACAAAAGGATTTTGGTACTGTGATTTGATACCGATTCAATAATTGCTACTGTACGGAATTCTTTTGCTAAGAATATAAAATCATTAACAGAAAACAATAACAGAAAACAATAACATCCAACATCAGAAAAATGGAAGCATTAAATCATGTAGACAAAATATTTTCAAAAATTGTGTATTCAGGCAAAGAAGCTAAAAACAGAGAATTTGAAAAATGCATTTTTAAGGATTGTGATTTTTCGAACACTAACTTCGCACATAGCCGATTCATTGATTGCATCTTTATAGGGTGTAATTTAAGCATGATCAAAGTAAATCGCGTGGGAATGAATACCATTCAATTTAAAGAATGTAAACTTCTCGGTATTAATTTTAATGAATGCGATGATTTTCTATTTAATGTCCGTTTTGAAAACGGAATATTAGACTACTCTTCTTTTTTAAATAAGAAAATGCCTAAGACATTATTTATAAATACTTCTCTTAAGGGAGTAGTATTTACGAAAGCCAATTTAACAAACGCCTTATTCGAAAACACAGACTTATTAAACGCCGTATTTGAAGCCACCATTCTCAAAGAAGCCGACTTTCGAACTGCCTTTCATTTTCAAATTGATCCGGAAATAAATAACCTTAAAAATGCGCGATTTTCTCTTAGAGGACTTCCTAATCTTTTAACCAAACACGATCTTACAATTGAAGAATAATTAAAAAAATTTGTTTACATGTGAGACAATAGCTTCATCCTTTTTGTTTAGGGAAATAACATTATCGAATGATTATTTTTTCAGTTTTTCCTGCTACGTCAGATAAAATATTCAAATAATAAATACCACTAGAAAGATATGGAGGCAACTGGAACATCAATCCTCTATTAAAATCGCTTCCGGCAACTTGTGTTACGATTTCTCCAACTTGATTATAGAGGACGATACTAACATTATCCAATCCAGTTGAATTAGATTGTAAATAAATAATTCGGTCCTCTAACACCGGATTGGGATAAAAAATAAAAGTGGGATTTTCTTGTGTAAAATTCACTACAATTACCTTCAGTATGGATATTGCTCCGTTTATATCTACTTGTTTCAATCTGTAATAATTATTTCCAGTAAAAGGGGTAGAATCATTGATTGAATAGGTTACCATATTAGCTGAAAAGTCTTGTCCTTTTACTTTCCCGAATTCACCATAATGAAAACCATCCCCACTTTTTTCAAGAATAAAGTAATTGTTATTCTTTTCAGAAGCAGTTTGCCAAATCAGTTGAATCCTGGTACCTGATTTTACTCCAATAAAACTAATGAGCTCTACCGGTAATAGTATAGGAGGTATAGCTGCCACATTTGGCAAGCCATTAGGACCAGCAAGTCCTGCCACTACCGCTCCTGTAGAACCGGAAGACCCTGGTGTTCCAAGCAAAAACGCTCCTCCTCCCGAACCGCCCGTTCCGGCCACACCAGATGCACCCGCGGCTCCACCTGTTCCACCCGCTCCTGGATTGTTATTCATTGTTCCCGTCCAAGAAGTAGTTCCACCAATAATTGTAATTACTCCGGCACCACCACCACCCGCTCCACCAGGACCTTGTCCGCCTTGTCCTGCATTGCCGCCACCACCACCACCGCCGCCATTGGTTAGTAATCCTCCAAGAAGATGGGATCCCCCGTTGCCGCCACTACCACCATTGCCGCCATTGCCACCGGTACCGACCCCATTACCTCCATTGGATCCATTTGATGTTATGATGCCACTACCTGTCACATT
>DATHPH010000271.1:0-4858 GCA_035484095.1 Cytophagaceae bacterium
GTTCAAAACTTACAAGTTTTGAAACTATATCCGGAGAAAAACTTGCTTGTACTTGGCGGCTCTCTTCCTGGTTCAATTAATTCATTTGTAATTCTTGAAAAGTAACAACATGGAACTTTCAGTAATCAATATAAAAGGAAAAGACACTGGTAGAAAGGTAAGCTTGTCTGATGCGGTATTTGCAATCGAACCAAACGATCATGCTATATATTTAGATGTAAAGCAGCATTTGGCAAACAAAAGACAAGGGACACACAAAACTAAGGAAAAGGCGGAAGTATCGTATTCCACAAAGAAACTTAAGAAACAAAAAGGTACCGGTGGTGCTCGTGCAGGTAGTAGAAAATCTCCTGTTTTTGTAGGTGGTGGAACTGTATTTGGTCCAAAACCAAGAGATTATAGCTTTAAACTTAATAAAAAAGTGAAGTCTTTGGCCAGACAATCAGCGGTTGCTCATAAATTAAAAGAAAATAGCATTTCTGTTTTGGAAAATTTCAAAATGGATGTTCCTAAAACAAAAGAGTTTTTAGCTATTCTTACTCAACTTTCTCTTTTGAATAAAAAAACACTTTTTGTGTTACCGGAAGTTGACAAAAATATTGTATTGTCTTCAAGAAATATCTCAAGGGCTAAAGTGGTTACCGTAAATGACCTTAATACCTATGAAGTATTGAATGCTGATAAACTTATTGTTGCAGAAAGTGCTGTACAGAAATTAGAAGCTTTATTGAATTAATAATAAAATGAAAAACATTCTGATAAAACCACTTATTACAGAAAAGGTAGCAGTACTAAACGAAAAGGGTAAATACGGTTTCGTTGTTGCAACTAGATCAAATAAAGTGGAAATAAAAAAGGCCATTGAAAAATTATATGGTGTTAATGTAGAAGAAATTAACACTATGATATGTCGTGGCAAAACCAAAAGCAGACAATCTAAATCAGGTGTTCTGTCTGGTAGAACGAATTCTTATAAAAAAGCTATTGTAAAAGTAGCTGAAGGTGAAGTGATAGATATTTATAGTGGCATTTAATATTAACTGAAATGGCAATTAAAAAATTAAGACCAATAACACCGGGTACCAGATTCAGAATAGCTCCTACTTTTGAGGAAATTACTACGAATAAACCTGAGAAATCATTGGTTACCAGTATTAAAAAATCTGGAGGTAGAAACGATTCAGGTAAAATGACCATGCGTTATACGGGTGGCGGGCACAAAAGACAATATCGTATTATAGACTTCAAAAGAGATAAATTTGATATTCCTGCCATTGTGAAAACAATTGAGTATGATCCTAACAGAACTGCTAGAATTGCTCTTTTGCACTATATAGACGGCGAAAAAAGATATATACTTGCTCCTCAAGGATTAAAAGTTGGTACAGAAATAAAGTCTGGAAAAGGTGTAGCTCCTGAATTAGGTAATGCACTTCCCTTGTCAGAGATGCCAATGGGAACTGTTGTGCACAATATTGAATTGAAAGTAGGAAAAGGTGGTGCAATGGCAAGAAGTGCCGGTTCTTATGCTCAATTGGTGGCACGTGATGGTAAGTTTGCTACATTGAAATTACCTTCCGGTGAAATGAGGTTAGTTCTTTCAACGTGTATTGCCACTGTTGGTGCCGTTTCAAACGGAGACCACATGAATTTAAAAGTTGGTAAGGCCGGAAGAAACAGGTGGAAAGGAATTAGACCAAGGACGAGACCAGTTGCAATGAACCCTGTAGATCACCCAATGGGTGGTGGTGAAGGTAGAGCTTCTGGAGGTCACCCTAGATCTAGAAATGGACTACTTGCAAAAGGTAAGAAAACAAGAAGCCTTACAAAATATTCTAAGAATTTAATCATTGCCAGAAGGAAAAAATAAACATTTGAATTGAAATGGGACGTTCGATAAAAAAAGGACCTTATATTGATTATAGACTTTCTAACAAAGTAGATGTTATGAATGAGTCTGGAAAAAAATCGGTGATTAAAACATGGTCAAGGAGATCAACAATATCACCGGATTTTGTGGGTCATACATTTGCAGTTCACAACGGTAATAAATTTATACCGGTATTTGTTACTGAAAATATGGTAGGTCACAAAATGGGTGAGTTTTCACCAACCAGAGTATTTAAAGGACATACCGCTGCTAAAAAAGGATAATAAATCATTGTTGAGATGGAAACAGGAATTAAACCAAGAAGATCGGTATTAAAAAGGCAGAAAAAAGATGCTGCCAAACTAGCGAAAGCCCAAGGCGCAACAACAGCTAAACTAATTGATGTTCCTACCTCAACGAGAAAAATGAGGTTGGTAGCAGATTTGATAAGAGGAAAAAAAGTGAATGAGGCATTGCCAATTCTTAAATTTCAAGCGAAGCAAGGTGCACGAAGATTAGAAAAACTTCTGTTAGCGGCCGTTTCTGATTGGACAAATAAAAATTCTTCTGTAAATATTGAAGATGCTGATCTTTATGTTAAAACTATCTTTGTAGATGGTGGTACAGTAATGAAAAGAATGAGACCAGCACCACAAGGTAGGGGTTATAGAGTAAGAAAAAGATCAAACCATGTAACGATGGTATTGGATAGCTTAATATCTCCTGAACTACTTGTTAAAAAAGTAGTGGAAGAACCTAAAAAAGAAGAAAAGGCAGATAAGAAAACCAAGGTTACTGCTGAAAAGAAAGAAACAAAGAAATCAACTAAGAAAACGGATAAATAATCACTCATGGGACAAAAGGTTAACCCGGTAGGTTTTAGACTCGGAATCGTTAAAGGTTGGGATTCCAACTGGTACGGAGGAAAAACATTTTCAGACAAACTTATCGAAGATGAAAGAATCAGGAAATATGTTTCTGCTCGTATTCCAAAAGGTGGTATTTCTAAAATCGTTATTGAAAGAACATTAAAAAGAATAACGCTTACAATTAATACTGCTCGTCCAGGTGTTGTTATTGGTAAAGGCGGTGCTGAAGTTGATAAAATAAAAGAAGAGCTTAAAAAAATTACCAACAAGGATGTTCAAATCAATATTTTTGAAATAAAAAGACCTGAGCTTGATGCTAAATTAGTTGGTGAATCAATCGCTTCTCAGTTGGAAGGTAGAATTTCTTTTAGAAGAGCTATGAAGCAAGCTATTGCAGCTACGATGAGAGTCGGAGCACTTGGCATAAAAGTTAGATTGTCCGGACGTTTGGGAGGTGCTGAAATGGCAAGAACGGAAGGTTATAAAGAAGGTAGAGTGCCCTTGCATACATTAAGAGCAGATGTTGATTATGCAATTTCTGAAGCTCAAACCGTTTATGGTAAAATAGGAGTAAAGGTTTGGATTTTCAAAGGGGAAGTATATGGCAAAAGAGACCTCTCTCCAAATGTAGGAGTTATGACAAATAGTACTGCGAATGCTTCCGGTGGAAACAATAATAACAATGAAACCTCAGGACCTAGAAGAAGAAGACCGGATAACAGAGGTGGCAACGCAAACAATAAGAAAAGAAGAACAGACAAAGAATAATACTGACAACAGGGTTTATTCCCCAAGTTAAAATATTACTAAAATGTTACAACCAAAAAGAACAACATTCAGAAAGCAACAGAAAGGAAGAGTAAAAGGTATTGCTACAAGAGGGCATAGTATTTCTTTCGGTACATTTGCAATCAAATCTTTGGAGCCAGGTAGAATAACTTCTCGTCAGATTGAAGCAGCACGTATCTCTGTAACTCGTGCCATGAAAAGAGAAGGCCAGGTTTGGATAAGAATATTTCCTGATAAGCCAATTACGCAGAAACCTGCAGAGGTTCGTATGGGTAAAGGTAAAGGAGCTCCTGAATATTGGGTAGCAGTTGTAAAACCAGGCACGATTATCTTTGAATCTGCTGGTATTAGTAAAGAAGTAGCAATGGAATCCATGAGATTAGCTGCTCAGAAATTACCTGTGAGATCAAGATTTGTTGTACGTCCTGATTACGTTGCCTAAGAGATACTATGAAAAAGAAAGTGAACATTAAAAATCTGTCTGTTGAAGAGTTGAATACTCAACTATTTACGGAAGAAGAAAACCTTAGAAGGTTAAAATTCGGACACGCTGTTTCTCCCATAGAAAATCCTATGAAAATAAAAGAAGCAAGAAAAGTAGTGGCCAGGCTTAAAACTGAATTACGCGCTAAACAACAATAATTCTTAAAGAAATGGAAGAAAGAAATTTTAGAAAAGAAAGGGTAGGTAAAGTCGTAAGTAATAAAATGACTAAATCTATAACTGTTGCAGTAGAGCGTAAAGTAAAACACGGCATGTACGGTAAGTTCGTAAAAAAAACAAGCAAGTTTATGGCGCATGATGAAAAAAATGAATGCACCATTGGTGACCTTGTTAAAATTATGGAAACAAGACCTCTTAGTAAAAGCAAACGCTGGAGATTGGTTGAAGTAATTGAAAAAGCGAAATAATTGAATATTTATTAAGCGGTTTTAAGTTCGCTCGAAATGGGGAAAATGTTTGATGTCGATACAAATCAGACCTTTGACATTTACAAAATTCAAAATTGAAAATATAAGAAAAAATGATACAACAAGAATCCAGGTTAACGGTAGCAGACAATAGCGGAGCCAAAGAAGTATTGGTGATCAGGGTACTGGGTGGTACAAAAAGAAAGTACGCTTCTATAGGAGATAAAATTGTAGTCACTGTTAAGTCTGCTTTAAGCACTGGTAATGTTAAAAAAGGTACTGTATCAAAAGCAGTAATAGTTAGGACTAAGAAAGAAATAAGAAGACCGGATGGTTCTTATATTCGATTCTCTGATAATGCAGCGGTATTGTTAAATAACCAGGATGAGCCTAGAGGTACTCGTATTTTTGGGCCAGTT
>DATHPH010000272.1:0-6535 GCA_035484095.1 Cytophagaceae bacterium
TTTTAGATTTTAAATCATTGGAAAAGTACTTTTATTAATATTAATTAACAAATTTTCTATATAACATTTAGCGAATTGTCTATTTCCTGCTTATAAGCCAGAATACCACCTTCTAAATTATATAGATTTGTATAACCAAAATTATTTTCTAGAAACGAAATTGCATTGGCACTCCTTTTACCACTTCTACAATGGACTATAACTTTTTTATCTTTTGATATTTTTTCAACATTTTTAGGAATTAAGGCCAATGGAATAAATTCACCTTTAATATTTGCAGCATCAAATTCTGACTGTTCTCTTACATCTATCAGTTGAAAATTTTCCCCTTTATCAATCATTTCTTTTAATTCTTTTGCTGTAATGGATTTCATATATTTTTTGTTTTAAAGTTAGTAGGCTGCACTTGCCATGCTAATATACAAATAGGAACTAAAATATAAAGAATGTGCCGGTAGCTTAAATAATTTAAATTGCTAAGTAATTCATACTAAAATGGATAAAATCAAGAATACGCTTTGTAAGACAAATTTATTTCTTAATTTTGCACTCTTTATTAAAACATCGAAACTAGACAAGAAGTTGTATCAGAAATGATTGGGATTGGTAATAAGCATTTAAATTTAGCTGAAATTCAGAAAATCTTATTCAAAGGTGAAAAAATCACACTTGAACCAAAAGGAATAGAAAAAGTACAAGACAGTTATTCCTTTCTTCAATCATTTTCACAAGACAAAGTCATATATGGTATTAATACCGGTTTTGGACCGATGGCGCAATACCGGATTAAAGACGAAGACCGAATCGCATTACAATATAATCTTATCCGAAGTCATTCTTCGGGATGTAATAATTTACTTCCACCTTTGTACTTAAAAGCGATAATGGTTGCCAGGCTAAACACCCTGATGCTTGGTTATTCAGGAGTTCATGCAAGTCTTGTGGAAACAATCAAAGAGTACATCAATCATGACATTTATCCAACAATATACGAGCACGGTGGCGTTGGTGCAAGCGGTGATTTAGTTCAGCTTGCGCACCTTGCGCTGAATTTAATTGGCGAAGGAGAAGTAGTATATAAAGGAGAAGTTCAATCTACCGAAAAAGTATTAAAAGAAACCGGTGTAAAACCTGCCGAAATTTTTCTTCGCGAAGGATTGGCTGTTATGAATGGCACTTCTGCAATGACGGGAATTGCTTTGGTAAATCTCATTTATGCAAAAAATCTTCTTAATTGGTGCATTTCGTCTTCGGCAATGATTAATGAAATCGTGGAATCGTACGACGATCACTTTTCTTATGAATTAAATATCGTAAAATCTCACAAAGGACAAAACGAAATAGCAGAAACACTGCGCAAACTTACTTCCGATAGTGAGCTTATTCGCAAAAGAGAAGAACATTTATACGATCGGGAAGTAAAAGCAGACGTTATCTCCGATAAAGTGCAGGAGTATTACTCTCTTCGTTGTGTACCTCAGGTATTAGGACCTATTTCAGATACCATTTCACACGCAGAAATGGTCATCATTAATGAATTGAATTCTGTGAACGACAACCCTGTCGTAGACAGTGAAAACAAAAATGTTTTCCATGGTGGTAATTTTCACGGAGATTATATATCCCTGGAAATGGACAAGCTAAAAATTGTTGTCACCAAACTATCAATGTTAGCAGAAAGACAATTGAATTATCTCTTGAACAGTAAACTGAATGAAAAACTTCCTCCTTTCGTAAACCTTGGAGTTCTTGGATTAAATTTTGGAATGCAAGGTGTTCAGTTTACCGCCACTTCAACTGTAGCAGAAAATCAAACACTTTCTTTTCCTATGTACGTGCATAGTATTCCCAACAATAACGACAATCAAGATATTGTAAGTATGGGAGCCAATGCAGCAATCATGACAAGAAAAGTAATTGAAAATTCTTTTGAAGTAATGGCAATTGAATTTATGACACTCATTCAGGCTATTGATTATCTTGGTGTGCAGAATAAATTATCCTCTCACGCATTAGGTATCTATCAGGAATTAAGAAATCTTGTTCCTAAATTTGAAAAAGACACAATTCGTTACAAAGAAATAAGAGAAGTAAAAAATTATTTACTTCAGCACGAGGCTATCGCTACCAGTGTCCATTTGAATGGCGTAAAAGTCGCTAAATAAAATTTTCGTAGAATGGTTAAATTTGCACTTGTAACCGGAGGTTCCAGAGGAATAGGGAGGGCCATTTGTGAAGAGTTGGCAGGAATGGGGTATCAACTATTAATTAATTATCGCTCCAATAAGGATGAAGCGGAAAAAACCCTTGAATCCATTCGTCAAAAAGGGAGCGATGGAGAACTTCTGAAATTTGATGTTGGGAACCAAAAAGAAACAGAAGAAGTTTTAGGAGGATGGATTGAGAGGAATACCAATTCTATTATTGAGGTTCTTGTTAACAACGCCGGAATACGAAAAGATAATTTAATGCTCTTGATGCCTGTGAGCGAATGGAAAGAAGTAATGAATACAAGTGTAGATGGTTTTTTCAATGTTACGAGCCTTGTTTTGAAAGGAATGATTTTTAACAAATATGGGAGAATCGTAAACATTGTTTCCCTATCGGGAATAAAAGGACTTCCGGGACAAACGAATTATTCGGCATCCAAAGCAGCTGTCATCGGGGCTACGAAAGCATTGTCCCAGGAAATTGGAAGAAGAGGAATTACCGTCAATGCAGTAGCGCCTGGATTCATAAAAACAGATATGACGGAAGGTATTAATGAAGCAGATTACAAATCAGTCATTCCGGTGGGAAGGTTTGGAGAAACGAAAGAAGTAGCTGACACCGTTTGTTTTCTTGCTTCTTCAAAGGCTTCTTATATTACAGGAGAAGTAATATGTGTTTCCGGTGGACTGAATTGATGATTATTGATCAATCTTTTCCATTTATTATATTCTTTTCTATTATTTAAACTAAAAAACAAACTACAAAAATAAACAATTTATATGTCATCCTGGAACGGCAAATCAAAAGGGAGTTTGGGAGGATACAAAATGTTTGTATATACTATCCGCTTATTTGGTCTAAACGCGGCTTATATTTTATTAAAAATTGCCTCTTTCTATTATGTTATTTTTCATAGAACCACCTTCCATTTCATCTACAATTACTTCAGAACAAAATTTCATTATTCTCCAATAAAATCATTTTTAAAAACATGGGACAATCACTACATATTCGGACAAACACTGGTCGATAAAACGGTTCTTTTTTCAGGTATTAAAAATAATTTCACATTCCATTTCGATGGCGAAGAAAATCTAAAAAAAATAAAAGAAGACAAACTGGGGGGTATTCTTGTAAGTGCTCACATGGGCAATTGGGATATTGCCGGAAATTTCCTCAACAGCAGAATCCAAAATGAGATTAATGTAGTGATGTATGATCAGGAACATCAACAAATAAAAAAATATTTTGAGGCTCTGCATAAAAATAAACAAATGAATATTATCCCAATTAAAGAGGATATGTCGCATATATTTGGAATAAACAATGCGTTGAGTAATCATGAGCTTATATGTATCCATGGGGACCGCTTTGTAGAAGGAGCTAAAACCATCACTAAAAAATTTCTTGGTGAAGAGGCCAACTTTCCGGTAGGTCCTTTTGCCATTGCTTCTAAATTTGAAGTCCCGGTCGTTTTCGTTTATGCTGTGAAAGAAAATAAAAGACATTATCATCTTTTCTGTACTTCCCCTAAAATATACAAAAACAAACAAAATGAAATGATGGATGATTATGTTGCCAGTTTGGAGAAAATGACACAAAGATATCCGGAACAATGGTTTAACTATTTTGATTTTTGGAAAAAGTAATTGACATGCTTACTGAAAATACTGACATTCTTTCTCTAATCCCCCAAAGACCCCCCTTTGTAATGGTAGATAAAGTTTTATTTTCAGAAAATGGAAAAACGGTCACCTCTTTTTTAATAAAAAAAGAAAATATATTTTCCGAAAATGGTGTCTTCAGAGAACCTGGTCTTATAGAAAATATGGCTCAATCAGTTGCCGCAGGAAGAGGTTATGAACAACAAAAGGAAAATAAATCTCCTCAAATTGGGTATATTGGTTCCATAAAATCCCTTAAAATTCATTCGTTTCCAAAAGTGAACACTGAAATAAAAACCGAAATCAATATCATTCACCAAGTATTAAATTTCACATCGATATCAGGGAAAATTTTCTCGGAAAATAAAATTGCAGCGGAATGCGAATTAGTAATTGCCGTTAATTCATAAACGATGACCCAAAATAATCACCTATTAAAATCCATTTGTGAAATTCCGATTCGTTTCAGCGAAGTAGATTCTATGGGAATTGTATGGCATGGTCATTATATTCAATATTTTGAAGATGGAAGAGAAGCTTTTGGAAGAGAGCATGGAATCAGTTATAGTCGGGTACGTGAAAAAGGGTTTATGTTGCCTGTCGTAAACATTTCCTGTGACTATAAAAAATCGATAAAACTGGGCGAAACTGCCATTGTAGAAACGATATACCATGACAGCAATGCTGCCAAAATAGAATTTGAGTATAAGATCTACCGATCCTCAGACTCAGCATTAGCAGCAACCGGAAAGTCGACACAGGTTTTTTTGAATACTCAAGGAATACTACAACTCCTCGTTCCCGAATTTATTACAGATTGGAAAAAGAATAAAAACTTGCTCTAATCTATGAAAGATGTATTTATAATTTCGGATGCGATTGTCTCTCCTCTTGGTTTTACATCAGAAGAAAACTATCTGAATTTACAAAAAGGAATTTCAGGAATCCGGAAAAGAAAGCCCCCTACTCCTTTTACCGATTCCCTCTATCTTTCTACAATGGAAGAGGAATTGCTGGAAGAAAAATTTCGTTCAATTTCGAAAAATAAGAATTATACCAAAATTGAAAAGCTCCTTATTTTGTCTATTATTGAAACATTAAAAGGCACATCTGTAGATATAAAAAGCAATAATTTTTTAATGATCCTAAGCACTACCAAAGGGAACATTGACTTGCTTGAAGAAACAAAAAAAAACAACTTTCCTGAAAACCGCGTTTACCTTTGGAGTATAGCACTCATCATTCAAAATTATTTTGGCACTGCTCATACCCCGTTAATTATCTCCAATGCCTGTATCTCTGGTGTAAATGCGCTGATATGTGCAGGCAGATTAATACGTGATGGGCTCTACCAACATATATTGGTAGCCGGCGCGGATATCGTAAGCCCGTTTGTAGTTTCAGGATTTCAATCTTTTAAAGCTATTTCTGAAAGGCCTTGTAAGCCATTTGATAAAAATAGAAACGGCATAAACCTGGGAGAAGGTTGCGGAGCCATTTTGTTAAGTGCTGACAAAACTGTATCACAAAAAAATGAAAATATAAAAATGCTGGGAGGGGCAATCAGCAACGATGCCAATCATATTTCCGGACCTTCGCGTACAGGTGACGGACTATATTTGGCAATTTCAAACGCACTTAAAGTATCCAACATAACCTCCGACGACATTCATTATCTTAATGCTCACGGCACTGCTACCCTTTACAACGATGAAATGGAATCAAAGGCCTTTCATCTGGCGGGGCTTTCTAATACTCCCATGAATGGCATCAAAGGTTTCTATGGACATACCTTGGGAGCGGCAGGTCTCATAGAGACTATTATTGCTATGAAATGTATGTTGTCGAATGAAATTCTTCCAACATTAGGTTTTGAAGAACCCGGAACACCGGAAAAGGTAAATGTAAGCAACCATTTCCTGAAAACTGATATTCACTACCTTTTAAAAACTGCTTCAGGTTTTGGCGGAGGAAATGCGGCTCTAATTATGGAAAAAAATGTCTAATCCAAACTATATTCATTCCTGCATCCGCTTAAAAAATGGAAAAGCCTTATTAAACAATCAGGCAATTTTTGAAACAAATGCAGTTTCAATTTCTGATTTCTTAAAAGAGCTGTATTTGCACTTGCAAATTGATTACCCAAAATTTTACAAAATGGATGAGCTTTGCAAACTTGCTTTTGTTGGAACAGAAATTGTAATGAAAAATTCTCATGAAATTTTCCTTCAGAAAGAAGATACTGCGGTTGTACTTGCCAATTTATCCTCTTCTTTAGAAACAGATAAAAAATTTGAGGAAAGCATTCAGGACGAACAACATTATTTTCCAAGCCCTGCGGTCTTTGTGTATACTTTACCTAATATTACCATTGGTGAAATTATGATCCGAAATAATTTCAAGGGTGAAAATACTTTTTTTGTTTCAGAAAAATACGATGTTGACTTTATGAGTTACTATGTAAATTCTTTGCTTCAAAACAACAGTGCTAAAAGAGTTCTTTCCGGTTGGGTAGAATCTGGTGTAAATAGTTATGATGCCTTTATCTATATAGCAACTTCATCAAAAGCAGGTATTTCCCTGGAACACACCAAAGAAAATATCAACATCCTCTATAATTCATAGGCTTCTGTTTATAATTTCGTAATAAAGTTCTATTT
>DATHPH010000273.1:0-2688 GCA_035484095.1 Cytophagaceae bacterium
TTATGATTTTTAACTTCTTGATGTCTGCCCGTTTAATTGGTGATGCCTGTGTTTCATTTGATTTAAAGTGCGCTCAGGGTATAGAACCTAACCTTGCAGACATTAAAAAAAATCTGGAAAATTCATTGATGTTGGTAACAGCTTTGAATACTCATATTGGATATTACAAAGCAGCAGAGATAGCAAAAAAAGCACACAAGGAAAATAAAACACTTCGTGAAGCGGCCATTGCACTTGGCCATGTAACAAACGAACAGTTTGATCAATGGGTGAAACCGGAAGATATGGTGGGTAGTTTGAAATAGATTTTATCCCATTCTCAATCCTTATTTCATGGTCTGCACACCACAGACCATGAAATAAGGATTGTAATTCTGATAGAACCATATTTAGTAGTGCTATAGCCCAATGAAGCCTTCTGGGTCTGAGCGAGTAGAAGTTCCTCTCAAATCAAATTATAGAAGTAATTCTACCTAAATAAGGTGCAGCCATTTTTTAAAATGCCCTATTTTTTTTTCATCGGAGTTTTCATTAAAAACCAATTGATGTTGTGGGAAATAATTTCCATTTTCTTCTCCTAGGATGGAGATTTGTACGATTCGTCCGAATCGCTTTAGGGTAAAATTATTTTGGGTGCGAATGTACAGTGCTTCATCAAAATTTCCTTGAATATTGCTTCCATTCAATTGCAAAAGTTCGTCTCCTTTGCTGAAAGAGTAGGAGGCCGGAGAATTAGGTGCAATGGATTCTACATAATAGCGGTTTTCTTTTGCCAAAATCTGAAGTCCAAAGCATCGTTCGGAGGTAGTAGGCGCAGGAATTTCCTGAAGAATACATGCGACGTCTTTGACTAGATTACTCAAACGTTCTTTCATATCGGTATGACCGAAAATACATTCCTCAAAAAAATCATTCAGAGGTATTCCGGTGACTTCCTCCGCCGCTATACTTATATCTTCTAAAGAATAGCCTATTTTCTTTTTCCCAAAACGGTTCCATAGTAGACGCATTAAATCATCAAGGGATTTTAGGTGATTTGTTTTTAACCGAATTTCTAAATCAAGTATCAAAGCCGCAACACATCCTTTTACATAGATAGAAACTTTTCGGTCAGGAATACCGGCCACATATCCGTCAACCCATAAATCAAGCGAAGACTCCACAAGAGAAAGATTTTGATTCCCGAAATGATTGAAATGTTTTTTGAACGTAGTATTTAGTTCTGTAAAATATTCTTCTACCGAAATGACCCCAGACCGAACGAGAAATAAATCTCCATAATAAGTAGTGAATCCTTCTGCTACAAATCCTGTAGGAAAATAATTTTCTTTTGTAAAATCATAAGGCCAGAGTTCTTTCGGTCTTATCTTCACAATATTCCAGGTATGGAATAATTCATGCGAACTTATGCCGATCAGATCCTCGTATCTTTTTTCTGCCAGATTTTCAGAAGACCCAAGTGTAATAACGGTAGAGTTGCGGTGCTCGACACCGTGGTAATGGGGATAGGGAAGGAATTGAAAGAGGTAATGATATTCCTTTTCGGGAAAATTCTCCATCATAGCAATTTGCAATTCTGTAAATTTTTTAAAATCAGCAATTATTTTTTCAGGGGACAATGGATTATTTCCCTGAATCCACAAATGAAACGGGATGTTTTCACAATCAAAAGAGAAATACGTAAGCGTGGGACTTGCGATCATCGGACTGTCAACTAAATGATAAAAATTTTCAGCCGCCAAAAGTTGATTTTCTTGTGGTAGTCCGCAAGCTATCTTGTAGTTTGATGGAAGATCGAGTTTTACAAAACAAGGATCTGTTATTTTTTCTGGGAGATACAGGAGACAACAAATAAAGTTCAGATAAAGCTGTTCTTCGTCCAACCAACAGCCCCCGGCATCCATCTGGTGAGCATAATAGTCGTATGTAAGGGTGATGATGTTGGAATTATTGGGTTCTATTTTCCATTTGTTGCGCGAAGTTTTTGCAAAAGAAAGCCGCTTCCCATTTTGATCTGCAACAGAAAAATTTTTTATATTGGCCGCATAGTTTTGCAATTCATATCTTCCTGGTCTCCATGCTGGAAGTTGAAACTCCAGGGATGAAGAATTTATATTTTTGATTAAAATTTCAATGGTTACAAGATGGGTAAGCGGGTTGGTATAGGAAATGCTGTAATGTGTCATGGAGTCTTGATCTACTGCTAATTTTAACTTATCAAAGATTTAAAATTAGTATTCTTTAAAGAAGTTACCCAGACTTTTCCTGTTAACCTGAAATTACTTTACTTATAGCATATACACGAGAGGATAATCTATATTAAGAAGCAAGAATCAACTTATAGCGGTTTAAATGGTCTGTAAATCAGGTAGTATTCATAAATTTATAGATAGTTTTGGTATTTATAGAAAGGTTTTCTATCTTTGCAACCCTGTTAATTGTAAAAGTGTATTATTTTCAACAGTGCAGGGTTTCTGGTAAAAAAATAAATTATAAAAAAATACGGCAATGAAAAGGACGTTTCAACCTTCAAACAAAAAAAGAAGAAACAAACACGGTTTCAGAGAGAGAATGTCAACTCCTAATGGCAGAAGAGTAATTGCTGCAAGAAGAAGAAGAGGTAGAAAAAACCTTACAGTTTCTGATTCAATAGCTAAAAAATAGTACTTAAAAATATAGAAGATTAAG
>DATHPH010000274.1:0-2351 GCA_035484095.1 Cytophagaceae bacterium
CTCCACTATTCAAGGTCCTAAATTAGGCAGAAAACTTCCAGATACACTTCATTTTCATGAAATAGAAACTTTACTAAATGCCATAGATCTTTCTACACAGGAAGGAGCAAGAAACCGCTCACTATTGGAAACCTTGTACAGCAGTGGTCTCAGGGTTACCGAATTAGTTGAACTTCGCATCAGCAATGTCTTTTTTGACGATGGGTTTCTAAAGGTATTAGGGAAAGGAAATAAGGAACGCTATGTACCTATCGGGAGCGACGCCATGAAATTCATGAAACTTTATTTAAATGAAATCAGGATTCATGTACCTGTACAAAAGGGATTTGAAAATTTTGTATACTTGAACCGAAGAGGGAAAAAACTTACACGTGTTATGATTTTTACCATTATAAAAAATTTAGCCCGTGAAATAAATTTAAAGAAAAATATTAGCCCACACACCTTCCGGCATTCTTTTGCCACACACCTGATAGACGGTGGAGCAGATCTGCGAGCCATCCAGGAAATGCTCGGACACGCATCCATTACCACAACAGAAATATACACGCATTTAGACCGAGATTATTTGAAAGAAGTCATCAAATCATTTCATCCCAGGTCATGAAAAATTAAAACTTAGTACCAGGATTTTCAAAAACAAAACCTCTGGCATTTACACCGTCTTCAAAATCAATCAAGAGGCCTGTTACATACATAAAATGTTTTTTTTCTACAAAGACTAGAAAATCTTCTATTTCAAATACTTCATCCGTGTCATGTTTAATATCAAAACCAAATAAATAAGAAATCCCTGAACAGCCTCCTCCTCTTATTCCAACCCGAAGTCCATAATCAGATGGAATATTTTTTGTTTTCAAAATATTCTTTATTTCTGCTTTAGCGGTTTCGCTTAAAGTAAATGGCGCTATTTTCACGTTCCTTTTGTTCTTCTTTTCGTTTCAAAAATATCATTTTATAACGGGATTTCCCTATTGGTTTATAATTGTTATAAATCCTATCTTTACACTCTATTTAAATTAAAATTACATAATGGAGTTAAACGAATTAAGTGCCCTTTCGCCCATTGATGGGAGATACAGAAAACAGGTAAAAAACCTTGCTCAATATTTTTCCGAATATGGCCTTATCAAATACAGAGTTACGATTGAAATTGAATATTTTATTGCTTTATGTGAATTTGGTCTCCCACAACTAAAAGATTTTCCCAAAAACAGATTGGAAGGTTTACGTGGAATTTACAAAAATTTCAACGAGGCAAATGCAAAAAGAATTAAAGAAACGGAAAAAATCACCAACCACGATGTAAAGGCGGTAGAATATTTCATAAAGGAAGAATTTGCTGCCAAAAAACTTTCCAGGTACAGCGAGTTCATTCATTTCGGACTTACCTCGCAGGATATAAATAACACCTCTATCCCACTTTTATTGAAAGACGCGTTAGAGCAAGAAATTTATCCCAAACTAAACGAAACCACAAAAAAAATAAAAGCACTCGCTCAGCAATGGAAGTCTGTTCCCATGTTGGCTAAGACACACGGACAAGCGGCCTCTCCTACTCGATTGGGAAAAGAATTAATGGTTTTCTACGAACGTCTTGAGAAACAAATCGCTTTATTAGATACCATTCCACATGCTGCAAAATTCGGAGGTGCAACCGGAAATTTCAATGCTCACTTTGTTGCATTCCCCAAAAAAGACTGGAAAAAATTTGCTGAAAATTTTGTAAATAAAAAATTGAAACTATCCAGAAGTACCTACACCACACAAATCGAACATTACGACTATTTCGGTGCTTTATGCGACAATCTAAAACGGATCAATACGATACTGATAGATTTGGACAGAGATATCTGGCAGTATGTGTCCATGAACTATTTCAAACAAATAATCAAAGAAGGAGAAGTAGGATCTTCTGCAATGCCGCATAAAGTAAACCCAATTGATTTTGAAAACTCCGAAGGAAATCTTGGAATCGCCAATGCTCTCTTTGAACACTTTTCTGCCAAGCTTCCTATTTCCCGTTTGCAAAGAGACCTGACAGACTCTACGGTACTGCGAAACATTGGAGTACCTATTGCACATACCTTGATTGCGCTAAAATCCACCTTAAAAGGATTGGAAAAATTAGAATTGAATAAAGAAGCAATTTTAGCAGATTTGGAAGATAATTGGGCGGTAGTAGCAGAAGCTATCCAAACAATACTTCGCAGGGAAGGATATCCAAAACCTTATGAAGCATTAAAAGCCTTGACCCGTAAAAATGAAAAAATTACAGCTACAACCATCCGTAGTTTTGTAAAAGAATTAAAAGTGGACGATCGTATTAAAAAAGAATTACTGGCCATTAC
>DATHPH010000275.1:0-5094 GCA_035484095.1 Cytophagaceae bacterium
CCCGTGTACAAGGCTCGCCCCTTGATTTACATGATGAGTCGGGTTTGGCAGCCATAATGAAATCAAATCTTTTAGAGGAGTTTAAAAATAATTTTCTTCCCGGAGCCGACAGAAAGAAAATAATGAATGAACGTGCGGAAATATTCTTTAGCGATCATGAAATCAAACCTGATGAAAATTTTGGACACGAACATTTTCGCCCTGAGATAGACCGTGGTGCATTAAGGAAAATATTGCTGGAATCTTTGAAGTCGGAAACAGTAGTGTGGGATAGTCATTTTATTTCAATGGACAAACAAAACGAAGGTTGGCTTTTGCATTTCAGAAATGAGCATTCTGTTTATGCAGATATTGTAATTGGTGCTGACGGAGCCAACTCGAAGATCCGCCCCTACATTACAAATAGTAAAGCGTTTTATTCGGGTATCACAATGCTTGAGGGCAATATTGAGGATGCGGAAAATACAGTTCCGCAAATTTCCACATTGCTCAATGGAGGAAAAATAATGGCTTTTGGAAATTCAAAAGATATATTTATAGGGCAAAAAGGGAATGGTGATGTAGGTTTTGGAGTAAGTTTTAAAACAGAGGAAAACTGGGCGGCCAATAGCGGCTTAAATTTTTCGGATAAAACCCAAATGCTTGAATGGTTTAAAAAAGAATATTCGGAATGGAGCAGTATTTGGTACGAATTGTTTGAATGTGCAGCAACGCCATTTATCCCAAGGCAGATATATTGTATGCCCTTAGATCAAACTTGGAAAACCTTGCCAAATTTAACCATGCTGGGCGATGCCGCACATGTAATGCCGCCATTTGCAGGAGAAGGTGCCAACATGGCGATGCTTGATGCGTTGGAATTGAGTGAATGTTTAACATCTGACAAATACAATACGTTGGAGGAAGCCATTTTTTCTTATGAAATTGCTATGCGGAAAAGAGCCGCAACCGCAGCAAAGGAATCGCTTAGCAATGGTGAAAAGATGCACGGCGAAAGAGCCTTGAGCATAATGCTAGAGTTCTTTAGCGGACACTAAAACGAAGGCTCTCTTGGGAGAAAAGGGGCTGTATCTTTTTATATAAAATCAATTCTTTGTAATGGAAGATTCATTAAACACTCTTCATAGAACAATTTAAAGCGAATCATGTCTTGTTTTGCTTCTTCCTATCATTTCGGAAAGCATAGAAGCATAGTTGCCAGACGAGAAATTATTTTGCACAAACAATTTTGCAGAATTTCCAATCTTGTCTAGTTGACTTCTATCCTCAAATAAGCGCTTTAATGTTTCAGGTATTTCCATTTCATTATATACTTTAATGACAGTTTCGTCCGGCAATTCTGCGTACCATCCCATATCTCCACGAACTATTACCGGAACACCATAACGCATCGCTTCTAAAGTGGACAAAGAAGTTTCTCCCTTGTAGGCAAGGCGATAATTAATAAGAACATCAAGCTTCGATAGCCTAGATTGAAATTCAAAATCGCTTGGATTTGCAATGACGGTTATCCCAGGCTGTTTTTTAAGCCGCTCTGAAATTTCTGATTTTAAAAAATCAAAACCGAAAACAGTAATCAGGGATTCTTTCATTTTTTTTGTTGCAACAATTTCTTCTATAATCCGAAGACCTTTGTTATCGGATATAATCCCGGCTAACCCAATGTGAAATGGAACAGAAGATTTTTTCTGTTCTAAAAGCGGAGCTGAAACCGGTAAATTTATTTCCACCACCGGAACTGGTTTTTCCAAAAGACTTCTCACGGCATTTGCGGCATACCTTGAATGAACAACAATACCCATTTGATTATTGACAAGAGAGGTAAGACAACTACTGTTCTGTACATCCAAAAAACCGTCCATTCTTTTTTCTAATTCGAACCGTTTCATGGATATATATCCTTTTCTTTCCAGTACGTTGAATACATCTTCCAGAAATGTATCGTGAATGATGACATACCCTGGCAAATACAATGCGTTTTTAATAGTTTCCAGATGGTATTCATTGTTGCCAATATGGTAGAGGGTGGCATCGTAGGAGGCATACTTTTCAACATTAAACTCACTCGCTTCAAAACAATTCGCAACAGCTGACAAATAATAGGGGCGCATCAATTTATGTTGAGAGCTGCGGTCTATGAAATAGTCGATATCAAAATATTCTTTAAGTGAATCATGAGACTCTGCCACCACTTTTCCCACGGCAGAAAATCCACCGGGATGTGGAGTAAAAACTGCCACCCTGGGTTTCTCTTTTTTTTCTTCCCGGGTTTTACAGCCATCCAGCCCCTTTACAAATTTTTCAGAGGTTTGCTTCCAGGAGTATCGATTTAGAATTTCAGCATACTCCCTTTTCTTTAGATCCCAGTCTTTGTCTTGTAAAGCATGATCAATAGTAACAGCTATGGAGGAAGGATGAAAGTGATCAAAAAAATAAAACGCTTTGTCAGAAATTTCTTTAAAAACAGGGATGCTTGAACAAGCAATTTTTTGGCCTACGCTTATTCCTTCCAATACAGGTAACCCCAACCCCTCATATTCACTGGCAAAAAGTACAAGTTGGGCATGTACATACAGCCATTGAATTTCTTCTTCCGATACATTACCAGTGAAAATAATATTTTTTGAAAGTAGTGCAAGTTCTTGTTGTGTAGAATCGTTAAACTGTGAAGTTATGACCAACTGATATTTATTATGATGTGAAGCATTAAATAATTCAAATCCATTTACTGCCCGAACATTGTTTTTTCTGAGCTCATCTCCGGAGGGCATTAAAATAAATTTTGACGGGATATTCACTTTTGGTTTTTTCCCATTAAGATTTGACCGATCAATGGAAGCTCCGTCAATATTGATTATTTTCTTTTCCATGATTCCCAGGTAGATTTTTAGATCATCTGCCACGGTTTGAGAAATTGTAAAAATGACATCGGATTCAAAAATACTTGAAAAGTGTTGTAAATAGTCGGCATAATTGATTCGTTTTTTATATCGGTCGGGATATAGAAGAGGAATCAAATCGTAAAAGAGCAGTAATTTTCTGGATACCTCAGGGAAGACAGCACAGGTTTCTCCGAGAAATAAAGACAAAATCAAAAAATCTATTTTCCCTTCCCTTCCATGCTGCTGTATAGCCTTTGTCAAACTATTTCTATTCAGTACTTGTAGTGATTTTACGGCGGTATCTCCGGACGGTATTTTTAAGTCAACAAACAACCATTGGATAGGAGCACATTTTTGAGAAATTTCTTCGAGTAAATTCTTGTCTATGGATAAGTTTTTATTCAGAACCAGCGTTACCGAAGTATAAGGTTGAAGAAGCGAATTTTGTTGAAGGATTTGGATAAGGGACAGCGAATATTTCCCCATGCCTCTGTGACTGGAGGAAGTTTGAAAAACTTGTCCGTCTATAATCAAGTGTATTGGATCCATAGCATTCATTTTTTTCTTTTAACTGATTTTATAATGATGAATATTTTTTTCAAAAAGGAAAGTACGAATATGGCCATCATGATGGGAAACTGACGGATATTGTTACGTATTGAACCATGACTTTTACTGTTTGCATAAAAACTTTTCAAATCATGATTGTGAACTATTTCGAGAAGATCCTTTCGGGAATGAATCTGACTTAGTTCTTTTTTAGAGGGCAATGCTATTTTTTTTACGGCATATTTATGTTTTCGTGAAACACTCAATCGTTCCAATGCTATAGTAACGGCATTGTCTGCTCTTTTCATAAAACCTATTGGAATCCTTATCAAAATTCGAACGTCTAGCATACTACTTTACCCATTTTACGTTTGTATTTTCAGAAACAATAATCAAGTAGATTTTCTTGTTGGAAAAATTATTTTTATCAAATATTTCTTGTGTTATTTCAATTAATCTTTGCAGGTAGTTTTGATCAGTATCTTTAAAATAAGAGGTCCGGTACTATATCACGTTGTAGCCAGACTAATAGTTCTGGTGTAAACGTTCTTTATGCACCTTTTTCATAAGAGTAGAGGCATGAACTATAAAAGGCAAAACCTATAAAGTTCCTTCTTCTACAAAAAGGTATTCTGATTTATTTGCTTCCACAAGACGATAAGAAACAGGGCATTCATTTTTTTCGTTCATGAAATCTGTATTGGTTGATTCCCTGTTTCACTTTTTTCGACCTACACTTTTTTTAACAAATAATACTAGTAACAGAGGGAAGAATGAACAATAATTTTATTCCGTTTAAAAAAAAGCGGTATTCTACAGAACGGGTTTTCGTATGTTAAATTATATAATTTTACATTAAATCCAACTATTTCCTGTATCCTGAAGGTGGATTATGGTTTTTATTGGTCCTAACGACAATTGCTCTTTAAAGAATCTGCTGAAATCTGATGGCCAAGTTCCAAGGCTCTATTCCAGTCAGCACAAGCTCCGGTTATATCTCCGGATTTCTTCTTGAGATCGCCTCTGCTGAAATAAGCTTTTGCATGATCGGACTTCAGTTCAATCACCTTGTTGCAATCTTCTATGGCTCCTTGCCGGTCGCCGAGAGTTCCTTTCACAACGGCTCTGTTGTAATAAGCGCTCGTATAATTATTATTCAATGCAATGGCTTTATTATAATCTTGCAATGCTTTTGTATACTCACCTAAAAATCCCCAGGCACCTCCTCTGTTATAATACGCCGGCGCCTCTTTGGGCTTAAGTTCAATCGCTTTACTCAAGTCTTCTATTGCACCCGAAAAATCACCGATGTCCGCTTTTATAGTACCCAGAAAGTAATAGGCTGAAGCCATGTCTGGTTTAAGTTCAATTACTTTATTGAAATCCATTACCGCTCCATCCATATCCCCGAGTATTTTCCGTTCATTGGCACGATTGAAAAAAGCTTCTGTATAATCCGGTTTAATCATAATTGCTTTGCTGAAGTCTTCCAATGCGCCTTTATGGTCGTTTAGGTTTGCTTTTATAGCGCCTCGATTATAATAAGCCACTTCATCATTTTTTTTGAGTTCAATTATTTTGTCAAAATCTTCTTTCGCTCCATTAAAATCATTTAGAATGCCCTTAGCGTAAGCCCTATTATAATAGGCTTGAGTATAATTAG
>DATHPH010000276.1:0-7401 GCA_035484095.1 Cytophagaceae bacterium
AAAAAAGATTTCATTTTCAAAAAAGGACCTTTGTTTACCAATGTGCTTTTGGCGGATGAAATCAATCGTGCTTCCCCAAAGGTACAATCTGCTTTATTAGAATGTATGGCAGAAAATCAAATATCGGTAGCGGACCATACGTATCCACTAGAAAAACTATTTTTCACCATTGCTACTCAAAATCCGATTGAAAGCGAAGGTACCTATCCTCTGCCGCACGCACAATTAGATCGTTTCTTTCTGAAAATGTCGTTGGGATATGTTTCCGAGGAAATTGAATTGGAAATACTTAAAAATTATGCAGCGATCAACAATGTGCAAGGAAACGTTTCTCAGGTTTTATCTTTTCAGGATATTATAGAACTTCAAAACCTGGCAGACAAAACGCACGTTCACGAGGAAATATTCATTGCCATAAAAAATATTATTTGGGGAACGCGTAAACACCCAATGATTACAGTAGGTGCTTCTACACGCAGCGGTATAATCTTCTTAAAGTGCCTGAAAGCATTTGCCCTGGTGCATGGCAGAAATTTCGTTACCGAAGAAGACATTGCGGATTTAGCCGAACCAGTGCTTCATCACCGATTAATCTTTAAAAATAAAGAAGCGAAACAAAATTCGCTTAAAGAAATTGTTACCAAAGAAACTGAACGTTTGGCGAAACTAAAACTGTTTAGCTAATGCATATTAGTCCTTATACAATGAGCACAAGGGTATATATTTTTCTGATAATAGGATTCTTCTTGATAATACGTTCGGGGTATGGACAAGACGTACGTCTCAAAATAGACGAAGAACGTAAGAATGTCTGGTACTTCGACAAAAAGGGATTAGAGCTATCCGAAAAATTTATTAAACAGGACAAAAATTACTATGTAGGCTACATGTACGAAGGCTCATATAAATACAACCGAGCCACCGATTATTTCGGATATAAAAATGCCATTCAACCACTTGAAAAAGCATTGAAACTTATTGAAAAAGATTATAATTATAAGTTAAAAACAAGAACGTCTGACTTGCTTACGTTTATTGGTATTTATCAGTATCAGGTAGATTTCTCATGGATTAGTTATTTGCTTTATGAATGTTATAGCAATATTGAAAATCCCAACGAGGCAATGCGGGTTTTAAGAAATGTAAAAAATAAGCGAGAACAAAAAGATTTTTATTGCAGTCCTTATGTAAATATGACTTGGGTAACACACCGGAATAGGTTTCATACATCCGAAAAATATCCTTTTCTCAAAAACACCATTGAAGCCAATGAATCGATGGGATTAAAATACCTGGACAGTGCCTACAAAAGAATTCAGGATAATTATTACCTCAATTCTTCCATCTTTAATCCTGGTCACGAGCAAGCAGATATGAGAAATGTTTATTTTCTTAAAACACTCATCTACAGTTATAATTTTGAGATAGATTCTGCAGAATATTATTATGACTTACTTAAAGATACTCCTTCTTTTTCCAATAATAATTATGCTTATACAAAACTTATGAATGGCGAGTTTAAGGAAGCTATGCGCTATTTTAATCTTCAAAAAAAAGAAGAAACATTTGCCGAAAAAAATACGAAAGAATTTTACTATATGTCGGCCCTGTTAACTATTTATCAGGGAAAACCAGAAACAGGTATCACCGACCTGAAAGACATTATAAGCAAACTAGGCTCTACTCCTGGCTTTGGCTGGAACAACCTTGGTTTATCTCGAGGGTACTATTTTAACGGACAATCCTTCGAAAGCCAAAAACATTTAGAAAAAGCTTCGGGGTTTGAAGAAATGCATATCGGCACCACTTGGGCTCCCGAACAATATGATTTTACCAAAAACATCTTCTCCTATTTAAACAAAGAACGAAAAGTAACCAGCATCCCATTTGAAAATAAAAACTATTGGTACAACCTTCCTACGCTGCTAAAATTGTCTGGCTTTTTTGTGGAGGAACAAACCGACAAATTTCTTTTGGTAAATAAATTTGGTGCCAATCCTGAACGTGATTATGTATACTACCATCTTTTTTCACCGGAAAACACGATTACCTTTGACGAAATATGGGAAATCATTGATGGACTGGATGCCGACTTTTTTATAAGAAAATTTTCAGACTATTTAAACGACGACGCCAGAGAAAATATTAAGCGTTATTATCGGTATTTTATTGCCCGGTTGCTTATAAACAAAGGTGAATACGAGCAAGCCGAACTATTTCTCCAGGAGGCATTGAACGATCCTGAAATAGATGCTGACTATGAAAAACTTTTTAAAGCCCGCTGCTATGAAGCACTCTGCATTATAGACAAAAAAAAGGATCTGAAAACAGAATACAAAAACAACCTCCTTACTTTTTATACCCTCTACCCTCAATTAGTTCCTTTTAGCGGAAATACGATGACGTTTAATATTCGGATTATTTCACCCTCCGAAAATGAAGAAGTAAAAAAAATACTGGAGGAATTATATAACTGTAAAATTAATTTCCTTTCTGAAAAAAATCCGGACCTTGATTTTCCTACGGCAACGATTTCTTTTGAAAAAGTAGACGATGTTTGGCAAATTGATTGTAAGGTAACTGATAAAGATGGCCAATTGATTGCTCATCAGCCTGGCTTTAAAATAGATGAAATAAAAGGCAGTGGAAAAAGAATTGCTTATTACCTCTTTAACATTCCTGCCTCCACTGTTCCTGATTATGGAGAGAATAATTACTGGCTTATCGGAGGTGTTTTATTGGCCATTGTTTTGTTATGGACCGCCCATAGGGTGAAAAAATCTTTGCAGTTTTAATATTTCGCTGAAGAAAATTTCTACAACGCCGGAAACCCTAACCCGATTATATCTGATTTAAAATTTATACTCCGGAAAACTCCGGTCAAATTCATTTGATTTAAAAGTAGGATTAAGTATAACATTGTAGTATTCGTATTGCTCGTAGATTCCTTTTTCATCGTATATTCTTGTCATCAAAGGAATCATTTGTTGTTTGTCTACGAATATTTCAAGTTTAGGGGAGTAATCGGTTGGTAAGATAATCACCTGTCCGGGGAACACATCGGTGTAACTATCGATATGTTTGTTAAGTTCTAAAATCATATATTCACTGAGTTTATATTTTTTAGAAATAGTCAATATATTTTCTCCTGCATTGACAGTATATTTATAATATTTAAAATTCGGATTGGTGAATGTAATAATCCAGCAGGAATGACCGTTCCAATTTACGGTTCCACCATTACTGATCATGGTTTCAATATCTTTTGTGTATTTATTCATAAGATGTTCCAAAATAGAAATCAAATGAGAGTAACCGGAATCATAAAGGGTATGATGTTGGTTTTCTCTCATCACATGTCCCATCGGATCCAGACTTAAATTTATCCAGGGAAATCCATTCGTATTCACAAGTGCATGATTGTTATTGACACCTGTAACAAATAACACTTCCAATCCCTTTTTGGGAAACTCCTGTCTTAAATACACCTTCAGAGGAGTTCGATTCAATTTCACTTGTGTTTCCTGCTGTAATAATTTACCATGAAACCGTTCTTGTTTTTTCATGGTGTATTTCATTGTATTGATTGTACTTACTTTTCCAAACACACCTTTTATAATTTGAAAAGCTGTCGGTTCTATTTTTTTGTGAATTCCTGAAATAAAAAGGGATAAACTTAATAGTAAAAAAACGATAGAAAATAGGTGCAGTGTATACTTTTTCATTTTCAACAATCAATCATTTTTTGTTTCTGTACAACAAGTATATTTTTAAATGTATCATCTTGATAAATGCAATATAATATAGCCAAAACGGATTAGAAATAAAATAGGGAGAAACAATACATTGCATCTCCCTATAATTTTAATAAAAGTATCTGTTAATATAACTGATAGACTGTTGTAGTGGTCGTACCAATTACGGTAGTAATCATATAAGCGTTCGTAGTACAGTCTCCTACTAAAGTTGGAGTAGTTGATCCTGAACTATAGTTCCAATAGTAACCACCTTCTACATCCACATAGGTTGGTGAAAAATTTGGAATGGTTACATTCAATCTGGCTTTTGCTGATTTTAATACATAAGGACCAGTATACGTAGTACCACAATTGCTCCATGTAAAATCGTTTATAATCATAGTTTGATAATCATAATTTCCTGCATAGGTTTTTCCAATTTCTGAAATACTATCGGCGGCACTAACACTGCTGATTAAAGTATCTCCGGCAACTTTAAGTGTCAACCCTGCCCAGCTATTTGAAGAAGTCCAGGTGCGTTTCTGATAATAGCTGCGGCTTCTTATGGTATTATCAGAATAGGTAACATTAAACGATCCTCTTAATTTATGAATAATCGTTTTCGAAGAAGTAACCGCTTCCCAAATATAATATCCGGTAGTATTGGTGATTACTATTGAACCATTAAGTGTTACAGTAGATCCATCCGCTTCAGACTGTACCATATAATTTGTAAAAGTAATTGTAAAAACAGCTCCTACAGTATTAAACCCAGTTCCATTTGAAAGTGCAAAAGCAACCTGACCACTTTTTTTCTTATATCCGCAAGGTGTCTGATTGCCATATTGCATGGTATATACTTTTTTCCCATACGAATTCGTGGTCGAAGAATCTATTGAAACTACTCCACAAGGCAATGCATACGCATTAATCCGCATCGTTGACCCTCCTCCTACTTTGTTGTTTATAAAATCATTTACATCGGAAATCGCCCCGTCTGCTTCCGTGGAACCCTGTTGATCGTTGGGTTTAGCAGTTTGAGTGGTAGTAGTGGCAGGAGTAGTGCTGTCCTTTTTTTGACACCCTATTAAAATCCCTGAAATCACCGTAATAAAAACCAATACAGTAGTGGTTATTTTTTTCATAGTTTTTTGGATTAAGTATTATATTTATAATAATTATTTTGAGTAGGGGACAAATTTCATACCAAATATAATAAAACCTAGTTAAAACAACACTATTGTTAGAATTTATTAAAACTTAAACTCATTTATGACTCCGGCATGCCCACTCCTTACTTCATTTTTTGTCTTTCTATCTTTTCCCGCTATATTTAGTTTTAGTATCAACTAAGACTATTAATAATTCTTGGACCTTACGCAATACCAGTATCCTCCAAAATTGCTTTTTTTAAGAAACTTAATGTCTTCAAATCCATTTTTACTTAAATTTTTCTGTTCTGCATATAATAACCCTATACTTGTTCCTTTCCATCCATCTTGAATAAAGTATGAAAAATATTTTTGATTTACTACTCCTATGATTTTCAACCTTCGTAATAAATCAATCTCCTTTAAAGGAATACTAACTTTTTTATCAGAATGGAAAACTTCAAATCCATAATCTTTCAATACGACAGTACCATGAAAATTATTTTTTATTAAATAATTTCTAATCAAAGTAAAACTTGAATCTTCTATGTTACCAATTTCACAAGTATTTGTATTACCACAAGATGAAAAATAAAATAATATTAGAAACAGTATTAAAAGTTTAGTAAAAATTAATTTCATAATTCCGCTATTTATTCACAAAAGATATTGGTTGAAAGTGATGGTGTTGTAGATCACATAATTCCGTCACCAATTGACCAGTAATTTAATTTAAAATGTAAATCCTCAACGATATCCGGACACAATTTCAGCTTTCAGTTTTTTTTAAATTAAATACAAGATATGCCGGAGTCATTCATAGGTTCGCTTTAGACAGACCATTGATGATTTTATTTGCTAAATATATTCTGTGTGAAATATACTATTTATTTGTAATAACTTGTGCTTGCCTGAGTAGGACTGCATTCGTCCTACTCTTTGGCAAGGCTATTAGTTTAAGAAAGTTGTAAAAATTAAATAATCTAAAGAATTAATTAAAGATAAAAAATAGAATACATAAAGGCAATGACTCAAACGAGTCGTTTTTAAAAATAGGTATCCTACCTCCTGACAAACAACTTTTCAATCCCAAACTTTAACCACTTCTTGCAATTAACTCCTCAATATTTTTTTCAATACTTTCATTTCGATTGTTCTTCCAAATCCGATGAAAAAAGCACTTTAAATCAAAACTGCCATGAGGCATGCAATTCTCAGTATATCAGCAAAAAATGAACCATAAGGTTTTAAAAAAGAAAAGTATAATTTTACCTTGAAGAACTTTTAGGAAAAGGACAAAAAATAATTAAAACGATTATTCTGATCTTTTAAATCGATTTGCGACCACTTCCTCTTTCTGCCCTAATGGGTAAGAATAAAATCCACTGCCCGATTTTATTCCTGTTTCATTATGATGAAGCATTTCTACCAGCAACGGACATGGTAAATACTTGGGGTTTTTATTAAATCCTTCGTACAGTATATTTAAGATATACACGCAAACATCAATCCCAATGAGATCTGCCAATCTTAATGGCCCCATTGGATGCGCCATTCCAAGTTTCATGATTTGATCTATTTCGGCCACACCTCCTACTCCTTCGTACAAGGCATATACCGCCTCATTAATCATAGGCATTAAAATACGATTGGAAACAAAACCGGGCGCATCGTTTACCTCCACCGGAATCTTTCCTATCAACTCTGTTACTGCTTTAATACTTTGTGTTACGAAGGAAGAAGTATCCTTTGTATTGACAATCTCTACCAATTTCATCACCGGTACAGGATTCATAAAATGCATCCCGATTACTTTGTCTTTCCTTTTCGTATTTTCAGCAATTTCATGAATTGGAATAGAAGAGGTATTAGAGCTTAATATGCAATCGATTGGCGCCAGTTCATCTAACTTTTTAAAAATGGATAGTTTCAACTCTTTATTTTCCGTAGCTGCTTCAATGACCAATTCTGCCCTTGACACAGCTTGACTTAGGTCTGTATAAGGTTGGATTGCTGCTAATGCTTTTTCTTTATCTTCCTTTCGAATAATTCCTTTACTAACTTGCCGATCGAGATTTTTAGAAATAATTACAAGTCCATTTGATAGTGATTCCGTCGAAATATCGAACAAAGAAACTTCATAACCTGCCAATGCAAACACATGGGCAATTCCATTCCCCATTGTTCCGGAACCAATTACTGTAACATTTTTCATTTTTGCTGCTCCCAGTTGAAGATTATTATTTTTTATATCGAAGAATTTTTCCGCTACCTGTCAACGCTATAGAAGATACAAAATGTATCACTTGCGGAACTTTATACGTAGACAAATGCTTGCGACACCATGCTATCAGTTCTTCGGCTGTGGCCTCATGGCCTGGTTTTAAAACAATACTGGCTTCTACTATTTCTCCCATTACCGGATGCGTGTTTCCTGCAATTTGTGAGATTTGCACTGCTATGTGCGCATTTAAAACAGCTTCTACTTCTTCCGGAAATACTTTGTTTCCCGA
>DATHPH010000277.1:0-2452 GCA_035484095.1 Cytophagaceae bacterium
ACTTCTGCTATGAGAGAATCAAAAAATGGGAAAGACATTGCCTATAAAGTAAAGTTTCTTTTGGGGGTTGATATTCAAATTATAGATGGTGAAAAAGAAGCAGAATTAATAAACAAAGTTCTTTTCAGTGAATTAGACGAGCACAGCTATATTCATATCGATGTCGGTGGAGGAAGTACAGAAATTAATATATTTGATAATAGGAAAAAAATTGCAACCCACTCCTTCAAGATTGGTTCTGTAAGAAGATTATCCGGGTTGGATACATCAGAGGAATGGGAAAATATGAGAAGTTGGATTGAAAAAAACACTCATAATATTCCAAAACCTATTATGGCAATTGGCACGGGAGGTAACATTGGTAAATTATACGAACTCGCAAATCCGGGAAAATCAAAAGGGAATGTCAAACAGGTCATTTCTCTTCATAAAATGGAAGAAATCAGAGAATTGATTTCTCAATATTCCTTGGAAGATCGTATCAATGTCTTGATGCTAAATCCTGACCGTGCAGATGTAATCATACCGGCTTCTGATATATATTTATCCGCTATGAAATTCGCAAAAGCAACAAAGATGCAAGTACCCGAGGTGGGATTAAAAGATGGACTGATGCTTATGTTATATGAAAAAAATAAAAAAAACAGAGGAAAAAATACCTTTGTGAATGTCAACAAATATGCAAAATAATACGGCCGCATCGTTGGGAAATTTCAGAATTATGGATCACCCCAAAAACTGAATATCGAGCTGAAATTTTAAATTTAAATGAGAATACTTACAGGAATACAAAGCAGTGGTCGACCACATTTAGGAAATATTATAGGTGCAATACTTCCTGCTATTGAATTATCAAAAGATCCTAAAAATGAGTCACTTTTTTTTATTGCAGATTTACATACCCTTACAACCTTAAAAGACGGTGAAGCCAGAAAGGCGAATACTTATGCAGTAGCCGCTGCATGGCTGGCTTTTGGGTTTGATACTAAAAAAAATATTTTCTATAAGCAATCCGATGTACCACAAGTCTGTGAAATGGCTTGGTTTCTGAATTGTTTTACCCCTTATCCGATGTTGGCAAATGCTCATTCGTTTAAGGATAAATCGGATAAACTTTCTGATGTGAATGCAGGCTTATTTACCTATCCGGTTTTAATGGCAGCGGACATTCTTATGTACGATGCTCAAATTGTTCCTGTAGGGAAAGATCAGATACAGCACGTAGAAATCACCCGAGATATTGCTGAAAAATTCAACAGTATTTATGGCGATACATTTGTCCTGCCAGAAGCACGTATAGACAAACAAGTAATGACCGTTCCGGGTATTGACGGACAAAAAATGAGCAAGTCCTATAACAACTATATTGATATATTTCTTCCTGAAAAGGAATTAAAAAAAGTAGTGCAATCTATTATAACCGATAGTACACCGCTCGAAGAACCTAAGGATCCTGACAACTGTAATGTTTATAAAATATACTCTTTACTGGCTTCCGAAGAAGAAAAACAGGACATCAGAGGAAAATACTTAGCCGGTGGCTTTGGATATGGTCATGCGAAGGCTGTGTTGCTTGCTATGATTCTGGATAAATTCTCCAACGAAAGAGAAAAATTTAATTATTACATGAATCACCTTTCTGAACTGGATTCTGCACTAAAAGAGGGAGCTGCTAAAGCTTCTGCTATAGGAACCAGCGTATTGAACCGAGTAAAATCCAAAATTGGTTATTAGGAATCATAAGTAGTTTTCTTTTGATATGAAAGCGATCTTCCCATTCAATCCAATTCTTGAAGAGCAGGCCAACTACATGAAACTTCATCTTTCCAAGGCTGACAGAATCTTAGAAAGCTATATAAAAAAAATAATACCGGAAATCTCATTTGATATAAAAGTCCCGGTTGACGATTACATCGTAGATTTTTTAATTTTAGAAAAAAAAATTGTTATAGAGATTGATTCAGGGCAACAAGAAAATACCGATGCCTACGTTTATCATGCTGAGCGCAAAGAAAAATTAGAAACCCTCGGATTAAAAGTAATTCGTTTTGATGAAAAGAAAATTGTGACGAATCATGAATTATTATTCCCCTTCTTACAAAAAATGCTGGGTTGATTTAGGAGATTAAACCGGATCTATTGAAGCTTACTTTTGTTTTCCAAGTCAATTCGTTTTCGTTCCAACTTTTTAGCATGTTTCTATTAGAGGCTACATTTTTTAGTATATTTACATTTCTATAAAAGAAATCAATGAAACCAAAAATTTTATTTATTGATAGAGACGGCACCATCCTGGTAGAACCACCTTCTGACTTTCAGGTTGATTCGTTGGAAAAGATGGAGTTCATTCCCAAGGTGATTACAGCTTTGCACAAATTAGCAGCTGATCATACATTCAAACTTGTGATGGTGACAAATCAGGATGGACTTGGTACCGCTTCATTTCCTGAAA
>DATHPH010000278.1:0-11296 GCA_035484095.1 Cytophagaceae bacterium
AGAGAAGCAAATGGGAATGTTCTGCGGTTTGTCGAAAGTCAGCCTCCTCTCCATTGGGCTTTTAATTTAGCACTGGGAACAGTATTTCTATTTGTTCTATTTGAAGCAAAACGAAGACAAAGGATTATACCAATTATAAATCCTCCGCAAAATACCACCGTTAAGTTTATAAGTACTATCGGGCGATTGTACTTTCAGAAAGGAAACCATAAAGACATTGCCGCCAAAAAAATTTATTACTTTCTAGAATATATCCGAACAAATTTCTATCTCCATACAAATTTAATAAATCAGGAATTTATCGATAAGGTAGCTGGACGTTCCGGTGTTGATGCGGCGAAAGTAGGACAATTGTTTGCGTTGATACAATATGTTCAAAAATCTAAAAGTATTAGTCAGTCGGACTTGCATGAGCTCGTTAAAAGAATGGAATGGTTTAAAAAAGAGAGTAACGTATAACTCAATCACCGACCATAGAATATTCAACTAAACAAAACAGCGACAGGATTAAAAGAAGACAATAATAAGTTAAAATGTATATGGAAAACCAGGAATTATTCAATAGTAGAACAGATCTTTCAGACCTTAGGAATGCTGTAAATCAACTGCGCAATGAAATTGCTAAAATGGTGGTTGGGCAGCAGCAAATGGTAGATCTTATTTTGTCGGCAATTTTGGCAGATGGTCATGTGCTTATAGAGGGAGTACCTGGAGTGGCGAAAACACTCACGGCAAAAATCGTGGCACGAACTATTTCTTCCGCTTTTTCACGTATTCAATTTACACCTGATATGATGCCATCGGATGTATTGGGAACGTCCATTTACAATAGTAAAAATTCCGAATTCGAATTTAAGAAAGGACCAATATTCTCAAACATTGTGCTGATTGATGAAATTAATCGTGCTCCTGCGAAAACGCAATCGGCTTTGTTTGAAGTAATGGAAGAACGGCAGATAACAATTGATGGGAAAACCTATAAAATGGACTCTCCGTTTATCGTATTAGCCACACAGAATCCGGTGGAGCAGGAAGGTACTTACCGATTGCCCGAAGCGCAGCTCGATCGTTTTATTTATAAAATAGAAATCAATTACCCAACGCTTGAGGACGAAGAAAAAATTCTTACCGGATTTCATCATCGCAAAAGTTCGAACGACCTTTCAATCATTTCTCCCATTCTAAGCGGAGCTCAGATTCAGCAATACAGAGAGGATATAAATAATCTGCATATTGATCAGCATTTAATTCGTTATATCAGTCAATTGGTGAATCAAACGCGCAACAACAGTGCCTTGTATTTGGGAGCGTCTCCTCGCGCTTCTATTGCTATTTTACGTGGCGCCAAAGCAATGGCTGCCATGCGCGGCAGAGATTTTGTATCTCCTGACGACATTGTAGATGTTACCTATCCGGTATTAGGGCATCGGATTATGCTTACTGCCGAAAAAGAAATGGAAGGTGTGACGGCTAAAGATATTATTAAAGAAATAACTACGAAGGTAGAAGTGCCAAGGTAATAGGATGAATAGACTTTTTAAATTTATAGACCGAATATTTAATAACCCCCTGTTTCTAAACAGCAGGCTCTTTATTGTTGTTGGAATAATCACCGCAATGTTTTTGTTTGGTTTTGTATTTGTCGGATTATTTATAGTTGCTAAAACTGTTTTCTTTTTGCTGGCAGTAGTATTTGGATTGGATATTTATTTTTTATTTTCTAAAAAGGAACCTTTGTTGGCAAAACGCGATTGCGCAGATCGTTTTTCCAACGGTGATGAAAACAATATTTCGATTTATTGCGAGAGCCGTTTTGCTTTCAACATTGAGGCTACTGTCCTTGATGAAATTCCTCCTCAATTTCAAATCCGGGATTTCGAATATACTTTTTCGCTTGCACCAAACCAACATAGGTCTTTCTCCTATGCTCTAAAGCCTGTGCGCAGAGGGGAATATCACTTCGGGAAACTTCATTTCTATGTAAGCAGTCCTATTGGTCTTGTATCAAGAAGAATTACTTTTGCGGAAAATAAAATGGTACCGGTGTATCCTTCCTATCTTCAGATGAGAAAGTACGAATTGTTCGCTATTTCAAACCGTCTTTCAGAAATAGGAATAAAAAAAATACGCAGGATAGGCCATAACCGTGAATTTGATCAGATAAAAGATTATGTAACAGGAGATGATTTTCGTACGGTGAATTGGAAAGCCACCGCCAGAAAAAATTCGTTGATGGTAAATTCCTATCAGGATGAAAAGTCACAGCAGTTATACAGTGTTATAGACAAAGGCCGGTTTATGAAAATGCCTTTTGGTGGTATGACGCTATTGGACTATGCTATAAATGCCAGTTTGGTTATTTCTAACATTGCGGTAAAGAAAGACGACAAAGCAGGACTCATTACTTTTTCGAATCGCATTGGTACGATACTGAAAGCAGATAAAAAAAGCAATCAGATGCACCGGATTATGGAAGCATTGTATCAGGAGGATATGCGTTTTCAGGAATCTGATTTTGGCAGATTGTATAGAAATATAAAAACCACGATACGTCAGCGAAGTTTAATTATGCTGTACACCAATTTTGAGTCACTCGTGTCTATGAATCGGCAACTTCCTTATTTAAGAAAAATCGCTAAAGATCATTTGCTGGTTGTACTATTTTTTGAGAATACGGAATTAACGGATTTGTCTTCCGGAGAAGCAAAATCAACAGAAGAAATATACATAAAAACAATCGCCGAAAAATTTGCCTTTGAAAAGCGATTGATTGTAAAGGAACTTCGAAAATATGGCATTCATACAATTCTTACTGCACCTAAAAATCTGACCGTCGAAAGTCTAAACAAATACCTAGAATTGAAATCAAGAGGATTGATATAAGGATCGATAATGATGCCCGATACAAGTATTTTACTTCACTTCTTTAAATGTAAAAATCAATAGAAGGTTTTCTGGTTTAATAACAATATTGTTTAATAGAGGCTTATTTTATACCTCGCCAAATGAACTTCATTCTTTTAAAATCACCTCTTATACCCTTCACTCAGATATTGATTAAGTATGAAGTAAAAAAGGCTCCAGGCAGCATGCCCGGAACCTTTTTTCAGTCAACTTGTGTAGAAATTATTGTGAAACTAGTAAGCGTGTATTACTTCTTTTTGAACATTTGATAAATTCGTCCAGTCAAATTTAAATCCATAAGGGCAAGTGGCTGTACTAATAGTTCCATCACTGTTTACCCCAAAGGTTACCGTTAAATTTCTTTTTAGTCCTTGCAGTGTGTATACCCCTGAAACCGGCTCAAAGAAGCAACTTGTGCTAAATACAATAGGAGTAGTAATTGCTCCCTGGAAATTCTCTCCTGCCCTGTTTACACCCCATACGTCTGTGTTAGCAACATCATTGATAGAGGTATCACCAGAAAGAGTTAAATCAAAAGCTAAATTACTTGTTCTTGTTACTTTTCTGTGTCTGGCGATTTCCCAGGTTCTGACAGTACCATCGTCAAACGTAATCGCAAAAGAACCACGTACTGTATGGTCAATACTGGTTACGCCATCCGTCGGTAGATTCCAGTATTTGTATCCTGATCCGTTATTGCCGGTTGTAACGTTTGTAACCGTTTTAGTACCGTTAAACGTGATGCTTTTCCCAGTAGCATTTCTGGTTACTTTGTAATTACTGAACGTAATTGTAAGTACGCATCCTGGGTGGCTCCATGGACCGTTGGTTAATTGCAGGGTAATAACACCGGATCTTGATCTTGTACCGGTAATGTCGTTGCCATTGTAGGTGATTACATATTTGCCAGTTGTCCAATTACCAGCAATTGTTGAATCTATAGTAGCACCCGTAAGTGATGGACCGTTTCCATCTGTTCTGCCGTTGGTAGAAGACCCGGAAAGTACAGTATTCGCATCGTTTACAGCCTGATCAGATTCGTTGGTAACATTGCTTTGATCAGAAGCTGTAGTAGTTTGCTGTGCAGAATCATCTGGTTCAGCATCTTTTTTTGCACAAGAATTAAGAAGAAGTCCTAACGAAAGGGCAAGCATTGAAATTTTAACGGATATCTTTTTCATAGTTTTAGTTTTGTTTTTTCTTTGACAGGGAAATTTGTGTAAGGTTTAATACGTTGGATAATTTTTTCTGGTTATTTTTATTTCATTTTAAAAAACATACTAACCTAATGCTGATAAAGGTTTTTTTTGTAAAGTGTAAAATAAGCTTATTGAAGTTGTATAGAATATAAAAACATCAAAGACAGAGTACCTTTGATGTTTTTATATATATTTTAGAAGAGAATATTTAGTAAGCTATTACAACTTCTTTGGCTGCGTTTGACAAATTTGTCCAGTCAAATTTAAACCCATAAGGACAGCTGGCCGTACTAATAGTTCCATCACTGTTTACCCCAAAGGTTACCGTTAAATTCCTGGTAAGTCCATTTAGTGTATAAACACCTGAAATTGGTTCAAATAAACAAGCTGTACTAAATACAATAGGAGTAGTAATTGCTCCCTGGAAGTTCTCTCCGGCTCTGTTTACACCCCATACGTCTGTGTTAGCGACATTATTGATAGAGGTATCACCTGAAAGAGTCAAATCAAAAGCATACGTTCCTGTTCTGGTAACCTTTCTGTGTCTGGCAATTTCCCAATTTCTGACAGTACCATCGTCAAACGTAATCGCAAAAGAACCACGTACTTTATGGTTAATACTGCTATCTACCGGAAGACTCCAGTATTTGTATCCTGATCCGGAAGTAACGTTGGTAACTGTTTTGGTACCGTTAAACGTGATGCTTTTCCCTGTGGCATTTTTAGTTACTTTGTAATTAGTAAATGTAATGGTAAGTACGCATCCCGGTTTGCTCCATGGACCGTTTGTTAATTGCAAGGTAATAACACCGGATCTTGATCTTGTACCGGTAATGTCGTTGCCATTGTAGGTAATTACATATTTGCCATTCGCCCAATTACCAGCAACCGTTGAATCTATGGTAGCTCCTGTAAGTGAAGGGCCGTTTCCATCCGTTCTGCCGTTGGTAGAAGACCCGGAAAGTACAGTATTGGCGTCATTTACAGCCTGATCAGATTCGTTGGTAACATTTGTTTGGTCAGAAGCAGAGGTAGTCTGTTGAGAAGTATCATCCGGAGTAGTGGTATCTGTTTTTTTCGCACAAGAATACACTAGAAGCCCCAAAGAAAGAGCAAGCATTGAAATTCTAATTGTGATCTTTTTCATACGTTTTTAGTTTTTGTTTTTTCTTTTTCTTTGATGGAAAAATTTATGTAGGGTTTAATACGAAAGTTCATTTATTTAGTTTTTTTGTCCTACTTTGATATAAGTTCCTTATTATTAAATATTTATTTCCCACATCCCAAAAATAGAATTTGTTTTAAGGAAAAGCATTACCTAATAAATACCGTAATTGTACCGTATAAATCCTACGATAGTCTCTTTAAGATACTTTTATTAATGATTGCTTAATAGTAAACGCTTAGCATTAATTGATTAGAGGAGTATAAACCAACTGAAAAGATAAAATTAGTTTACAACAGCAGCGATTATACCGCAGTACTCCAGCCTTCTTCGCATTGTCTGCCCCTACAAAAACATACTAGTTTCGTGGTGGCAAGGGATAAAACATTCTGAAAAAACTTCCGAAGCTTTTTTGATCGCTTTGATACGTTTCTTTATTTCTTTTTATACTTCAGAATAGAGGAGACAGCAATCAAAATAATAGCCGTAGGAGCAATCAAATGGGCAACATCGTCTTTTAAATAATAATGTGTCCAGATTGCGCCAAGCATGACCGAACCAATCATGAGCACCCCTACCTGTCTTGTCTTTCGGATAATAAAGAGGATACCCCCGATCAATTCAAAAGCTGCTACTCCATAAAAAAGCCATGAAGGATAACGCGCTCTGTCAAATATAACGGCCGACATTGTATCAAAATGCATAAATTTTAAGAAACCTGTTGCTATGAACATGAGACCAATGATCCAGAATAGAATTAATTTTGTGATTCTCATTAATGAACTTTTTATCGTTTGCTGAACTAATTATGTACGGTTGGCTGATCCTTTACGATGTCAACTTTTACCAATGTTTGAATATACAACAAAATAGTTTTACCAACACCATTTATATCCGCTTCTTACTTTTATAGTATTCTACTAAAAATTAATAAACTGATTACAGACAATACATCCCCCCCTTTTAAATAATCAAAAGACAGAATAACATTTCGCAAAATTAAATTTCAAATGGCAAAGAATAATCTTTAATGATTGGTTTTGAACTTCGTGTTTTCACTTCTACTCTTGCTTTGAGAGGCGATCCAAGAATCAAATAGTTTTTGATGTACTGATCTTCGTGTACCATCCATGAATTGTCTGTCAGCAAATACTCCGTTGCTCCTGCTTTAGTGGCTTGATATACCCAACGCTCGACAATAAGAGGTTCGTAATTGACAGTATATCCAAGATAATATACCTGAATTCCCGGTTTGGAATTATTCCCCAATTCGGTACAACTTGCTTCCCCTATTTTTAAAGATGAATTATCTTCAAGGTCTCTCACTTCCCATTCATCAATCATAGTTTTAATATTTGATATAAGTATAATTGGTTTATTGGATTAATATTTCCGGTTCGTTAAATATAAAAAATAAACATCAATATATAGTAATTTAACCCATGTCTCTTTTAGTGTCTTACAAACCATTATTGTAACTACTCCGCACAGAAGCCAATCAAGAGCTTTAAATATGTTATATCGTTTATTTTTTATAAATACTTCAAAAGGTGAAAAATATAGGATATAAACTTTTTATTACGTTATGTTTGGCGAGACACCAAACATAACGTAATAATTAATCCACTAAATAATAAAATTCAGTGGATTAATACATAAAATAAAAAATTACTTACGCAGGCACTCCTGATTCTTTAATTTGCAATAGCTCCGAAAGCCCCATATTCGAAAGGAAAGATTCTTGTATCTTTTGTTGTACTTCGTTAATGGGTTGAGCCGTTTCCGGCATCATTTTATCTACCGCCGTACGAAGAGGTCTTTTGCCAGTAGGCGTATCTATCAATTTTTTTATAGCGTCTGCAACATGTTGCGGATGATTTGGAATTTCGCCCGACATCATATTTTTAAACGCACCCATGAAGTTTTGCAGATGGGGAACCGATGCCCCATACTCAGCAATAATTTGTTGATTTTCGGGTTCGTACACTTTTGAAAATATCTCTGTTGGGAAGGCACCAGGCTGTACGATAACAGAATCAATCCCTAAAGGAGCAAGCTCATACCGTAAAGATTCAGCAATCGCTTCTACCGCCCATTTTGAAGAGGTATAGACAGCAGAAAATGGTATGACAAACCTTCCCATCAAACTGGAAATCTGTACAAATAATCCATTTGAGTGTTGACGCATAGAGGGTAAAAAGGCTCTGTTGACACGCAAAACTCCGAACACATTTACGTCAAAAATATTTTTATAATCCTGAACAGAAAAAGTTTCGTCAATGCCTCCAGAATATACTCCGGCGTTATTTACGACCACGTCTATTTGTCCGGCTTCTGCCAATATTTTTTTTGCCGCTTCGTTTACAGAAGTATCGCTTGTTACATCTAACTCCACCACATGAACATCCAATTTATGTTGTAGTGCCCAGTTTTTAATGTCGTTGGCATACTCCTTATTTTTGCCTTCTACTCCGCGCATGGTGGCAAATACCTTGTGACCATCTTTCGCAAGGGTCTGAACCGTCAATTTACCAAAGCCAGTGCTGGCTCCAGTAATTACAATGTTTTTTTTCATAGGTTATTTTTTTTTAAAAAGGGGTTATTTAAAAACTATTTCGTCTCTTAACATGGACGATGAGAAAGAGGTTCACAAGAAAGGGTCGATTTTCGGTTTATTATTTAAAATTAACATGTAACATACTTTCAGCTACCAAAAAAAGCAAATGCGATTAAATAAGTTAATTCTTCTATCTATTGTATTTCTTCGTTTAGAGATGATATTACTAAATTGTTAAATTAACCAGGATTTTTTTAGTAAAAATAAACAACACAAAGTGAATTATAATAAAGTCGTAAGTATTTTACATCAGTCTGAATCGTCCCTGAATTTTTATACATCCCTATTGATTGACTTTAAAAAATGGAACAGGCATAAGACATAAATTTCCCGATAAGATACACCCCACCCCTTGCTCCGAAAATGCGTATTCCAAGTATCTATGACTTTCGTTTCGTTATGAAAGATCGTTGGGCAACTGATAAATAATCTAATTTAATCTAACCCTTATTTTTATGAAAAAATTTAACCGTAGTATTCTTTTCATTGCACTGGTATTATTAGGGCAAAATAGTTTTGCCACCGTGCATAGCATCCTGGTAGGGCAATCCGGATTGACCTTTTCTCCTTCTTCTATTACCACCGTGTTGGTAGGAGACACCATTCGATGGAATTGGGTTTCAGGAAGTCATACCTCTACTTCATTGACTATACCTTCCGGTGCGTCCGGTTGGAATGTAGGAATTGCATCTTCTTCCAGTAATTTCGATTATAAGGTTACCACTGCAGGAACCTATAACTACCAATGTACATATCATTCCGGTTCGGGTATGGTGGGATCATTTGTGGTTTCCACTACAACAGGAGTGGAAACTGCCGCTTCGATATATGCTTCCTTAGTCCTGTCTCCCAATCCTACCTCTGAAAATATTCAATTGAAATTTAACGCTGATCATTCTTCTCCTTTATCAATCCTTATTTTTGATGCTTCCGGAAACGAAAAAATTAAAAAGACAACGGCTATGCAATCCGGCAATAACTCCATTTCGATTGACGTGTCTGCATTAAGCAAAGGGATTTACTTTTTGAATGTACTCGAAAACAACATTGGAATTGTAGTCAGAGAATTTATTAAAGAGTAGACGAAAAGTTTTCGCTTTATGGACGAAATTGTTACTTATTGTTTTTAACGATCTCGGAACGGATGACTCAAGGGTCCTTGATGGATTTTACCTGAGAAAAGCGTCAGATGCATCGATGGAATGAATTAAAATAGTTTGTATTATTCCATTCAAAGGTATTTAGTTTTATAATATTGTCTAATTTAACCTTAAAAAAAGCAAATTTAAACCTAAAATAGTTACATTTTAACGTCTTTTAGTATATATAAGTTGGCAGTTATACGTATCGCTGCCGAGTATTTACACTTAAAATGTACAAGTACGTTAAAATATTAGTTTTTGTTGTAATCGTTCCTTGTTGGGGGACTTTTTACTCGTACGGTCAAGCGCCCGTAAACGATTTATGTACCAATGCCATTGACATTTCCGATGGGCTGTGGCACAACGGCAATACGGTGAATTCCACGTTATCATGCACCGATTTTCGCTTAGGCAATTGTGCAACGCCACAACAAACTACCAATATGTGCTGCGGTTCTTCTGGTGTAGAAGGAACCATTTGGTATATGTTTACCAGTCCGGTAGCTGGAGCAGCCACACTCCAGTTTAGAAATTCAGTATGCAATCCTTACAGCTTTTTTGGCATTATCACCACCATCCAAGGTTTTCTAATCACAAATAATAACTGTGCTGATCCTACTGCTGGCATTGCTACTGCTTGTTTTAATCCACCGGATACTACCTCTTTCAGCACGCCGTTCACTTCAGGAGCTTCCCAGGTATATTACGTTCAGGTCGACACAAAGAAGAATACTTTTACTACCTGTACCTGTGATAATCCGTCTAGTGCTACCTGCCATTCTTCCTGTGCGTTTCAGGTAAGAGTAGTATTCCCGGTGGCTACACCCGTTTCTGAATTTAGTCTTATCCCTCAAAACAATTTCGTTGCTGTAAAATGGCTTTACGACTGGAAAGATTCTTATTCAGATTTTCTCCTTGTCAGAAAAATTATGGATACCAAAGATTCTGTTGTGCTTTCTTCTAAATCCGTGAGCAGCTACTTGCAAAAAAATAATTACTTCGGTTTCAATGACTATTCTTTAAAAACAAACGGTTATTATGAATACGATCTTTATGCTGCCATAAATGGTCGTCCTACTAAGCTTCTTGGCTCGGAAATGATTCAGGTAAATTTTGCCAAAGAAATTAGTTTGAACATCATCCCGAATCCTGATCAGGACCAGGTAAAACTTATGCTATCCAACACAGCAGGGAATAATTACAATTACATTATTTATAATGCACTGGGACAAATCATGAAATCCGGCATGACGGAACACGCGACAAACACAGAAACCTCCGTAAACATATCGGATTGGCCTTCAGGCATCTATTTAACGAAAATAACGTTGGAGGACAGAATTCTTCAGCAAAATATACTAAAAGAATAAAAATAAGAGAAGCTATAAACAAAGAAGGTTCTGATTAATCAGAACCTTCTTTGTTTATTAATTTTAAAAAACGAAATTATGCTTTAGCAATATCCGTTCTTTTATTTTCTTTAATTCTTGCAGATTTTCCTTTTTTATCTCTGATGTAGAATATTCTTGCTCTTCTTACAGAACCTTTTCTAATCATTTCAATTTTATCTACACTTGGAGAAAGAAGAGGGAAAATTCTTTCCACTGCAATACCACCGGAAATTTTCCTTACGGTAAAAGACTCTCCATTCGTATTTGGATTTTTCCTTTGAATAACGGTTCCCTGAAAGGTTTGAATTCTTTCTTTGTTTCCCTCTTTAATTTTCACGTGTACATTTACAGTATCACCTGCACCAAAGGCTGGAATATCTTTTCTTTTTGCGCTGAAGTCGGCTTCAACTAATTTAAGCAACTGGCTCATATATAATTACTTTAAATAACTTTCCTAAATCGGACTGCAAATATATTGGATTCTTTTCACTTTTCTAAATTATTAACAGGAAATTATTGATCAGCTTTAAAATATGATCGAAATCGGTGAAAATCAGAATAATCATTACTCATCGTCCGTGTTCAATTTATATTGATTTGCTCCTGTATGTTGATGATGCAACACGGGGGTGATATGAAAGCCATTTGGGTTCTTTTTAGAATGCATCATATCATTTCTAACCTGAGACGCTGTAGGATGTTCAAAACCGGTAACTTTAACATGACTGTCATTGCCAACTTGATCGTGGACAAAATGATAATCAAAATCAGAAAGACTTTGAAAATTGCCCTTTAATGGCTCATGAATATCTTTTGAAGGAACCATATTAATTGAGATAACATGGGTACTGTCAAAATTTTTCACTTTCACAAATAAA
>DATHPH010000279.1:0-3682 GCA_035484095.1 Cytophagaceae bacterium
CGCTTTCAAACTCGTCCATGCTTGATTCAGAAGGATCAACTCCTATGGAGTTTTCAAGATGATAACAATTCAAAAGTATTATTTCAGCCTTTGTCTTTTCAGCTATAATTTTAGCATAAAAAAAAGCATTTTTAGAATACAGAGAGAAATCTACCGGAACCAATATTTTTTTCATAACCATTAGGTATTTGCTATTTTATAACTCTCAATTTTTCTCCGTTTCTGATTTCTTCGGAAGCAACTTTTACTACTCGATCTCCATCTTTTATTTCATCGCTAAATATTTCTACAATATCGTCTACTACATTTCCCTTTTTTACCGTAGTCCAAACAGCTTTATCGTCGATGACTTTAATAATAAAAGTTTTTTCCATCGAACTAACCACTGCTGTTTTAGGAACAAACAACGTTGAAATAGTTCTTTGGATGGGGAGTGATACGTCCGTATACATTCCTTTTTTTAATTCATGCTTAGTATTATTAATATCAAACTCTGCAAACATAGAGCGTATCCCTTCTTGTAAACTTCTGGCCGAACGACTAAGGCAAGCATTGAACGTTTTTTCAGGCAAAGAACTTACCTGAAAAGTAACTTTACAATTATCTTGTAATTCATTGGCATATACTTCGGGCACGGCTACGGTTAATCTAAGCTTTTCACTGTTCTCTAAAACATACATAGGTTTTACTTCAGAAGCTTCATCAGGTCCTACCAAAGCACCCGGTGAAATATTTCTTTCTGTAATGGTTCCTGAAAACGGTGCTGTTACAGTAAGATACTGCACGATCTCTGCTTTAGATTGGTAATAAGAATTGGCAGCATTTACATTTTCTTCTGCACTTAGATAACTGGAACTATCCATAAGCATTTTTGCAAGCGTTTCATCAAGGTCGTTGGGAGAAACGGCACCAGGCACTTTGCTTGCTTGCAACATTCTGTTGTAATGAGCCTTACTTGCCTGAAATTTAGCTTTGTGTTCCGCAAGTACTGATTTAGAAGAATAAAGGCGGGCTTTTGCTTCACTGAGTTCTGCTCTAACCTCCGGTGCATCCAAAACCGCAAGTATCTGACCTTCTTTAACTACTGCGCCTCGGTCTGCGTTGACCGATTTAACAAAGCCTTTCACCTTTGCATATACCCTTATCTCCTGCCAAGCTTTTAATTCACCAGGTACAATTATTTTTTTCTGAGGTTGCATCCTTGCAATCCTTGCCACTTCTACATCTGTAGCCCTTACTGTATTTTCTTTGGTTTTTTTATGCTCACAGGCCACTATTCCCGAAAGAATAAAAATTAGTATGATTGGTTTAAATATGATGTACTTCATGTGTTTCTTTGTTTTATATAATTAAACTAGACTGTTTTTTAAAATTTAAGAATGAACAGATACTTCTTTTTCATAGAATTCACTTTGCGGATCTTCAGGATCTAATGACACGGACTTAAAGTCCGTTTTCTCCTGAGCCATTACAAATACATTCGGCAAAATGAGAAGTGCTGCAAAAGTAGAAGCGATAAGACCACCAATTACTGCCTGTCCTAACGGTGCAGTTTGATCCCCTCCTTCGCCCAATCCTGAAGCCATTGGAATCATACCGGCCACCATAGCAATCGTTGTCATTAAGATGGGCCTTAGCCTGCTTCCTGCGGCTACTATTGCAGCTTGTTTGGCATCTTTAAGTTCTAAACGAAGAGATTCAGCATTTGTAATCATCAGAATGGCATTGGCTACGGAAACTCCTACAGACATAATTAATCCCATATAAGATTGTAGATTCAATGTAGCACCACACAATAAGAGCATAAAAATCCCACCAGACAATACCGCAGGAATTGTAGAAAGTATCACCAATGATACCTTGAACGATTGAAAATTTGTACTTAGCAATAGGAATATGACAACAATGGCAATCATCAAACCTGTTTGCAAACTACTCAATGTGTCGCTAAGTAATTTCACCTGACCTTTAAGAGACACTATAATTCCTCTTGGAGGTTCTCCGGCATCTGCAATTGCTTTTTCTACTGCAGCATTGGCATTTCCCAAATCCGTTTCATAAATATTCGCAGTAATAGTCACAAGCCTATTAGGGCCACTACGATCATATTCGCCCGGCATCTCAGATTCGGTAATAGTAGCCACATCTGCCAGCGTGGTATGATTTGCTCCTTCTTTGACCGGAATTACATACATGTCTTCCATTGAAGCCATATCTTTTTCAGGTATTTGAACTTGTACCTGATAAGAAACACCTTTTTTATTATCCAGCCATAAATTTTTCTCTGTAAACCGACTGGAGGAAGTAGCAGCTACCATAGATTTTGCGATCTCACGAGGAGTCACGCCCAATTGTCCAGCTCGCTCTCTGTCAACTTGAATATCAATAATTGGGTAGTTCAATGGTTGTGCAATTTGTACATCTCGCAAAAATTCAATTTCCTTCATGTTTTCCAGAATTTTTTTTGCAAAAGCATGTGCCTCTTTTATATTTTTAGCAGCTACTGAAACTTCTATCGGTGTAGGAGAACCTTGACTCATTACTTTCTCGACCAAATCAACCGGTTCGAAGGAAATATGCAAGTTTGGAAGTTGTTTTTTTATTCTTTCTCTTAAGGATTCTTTTAATTTATCCATTTTCACTTTATGCTCTTCCTTAATTGCCACCTGTATAACTGCTTCGTGAGGACCACTGGTAAAAATGAAAATGGAAGCAGAACCATAACTGGAAGGAGTTGTTCCAATATAGGAAGAGGTGATCTCCATATTTTCTTCTCCAATTTCTTCTGAAATAATATCCAGTACGTGTCTGGTGGCTGTTTCCGTGCGTTCAATTCTGGTTCCGTCAGGGGTACGTATTCGAAGCTGAAACTGTCCACCATTTGATTTAGGAAGAATATCTGTTCCAATAAGCTTGAATCCTAATGCAACCAAGGAGACTGTTACAATAAGGTAGATATATATAACCCTGCTTTTTTTGTTCATGATGGTTTGAAGCAAAATATCATAGTTGTGTTTGAATTTGTCAAAACCGGATAATTTTTTTTCTGCATTTTCTTCTTTCGGATGTTCCTTTTCCTTTCTGATTTTTTTAAACATCTTCCCTAAGAGCCCCTTTGCCTGAGATGTTTTTACCTGTGCTGTATGCTCGTGCTGATGTTCACCATGTGCATGATCTTTTAACAACCAATTTGAAAGTACCGGAACAAAAGTTTGTGATAACAAAAAAGACGAAATCATAGAAAAACCAACCGCTAAAGAAAGCGGAAGAAACATGGATTTTGGAATTCCCGTCATAATAAAAGCAGGAGCAAAAACCGCGAGTATACAAAGTAAGATGAGTAGTTTTGGGAAAGCTACTTCTTTACATGCATCCCAGATAGCTTTTGCTTTTCTTTTTCCCATCTCCTGATGCTGGTGTATATTTTCAATTGTCACAGTAGCTTCGTCTACGAGCACCCCTACCGCCAGAGCAAATCCACTCAACGTCATAATATTGATTGTTTGCCCAAAAAGATTAAGCAAAATAACTCCAGACAAAACAGAAATTGGTATTGTTAAAATTACAACAATTACACTTCTCCAATCTTTCAGGAATAATAATACCATCAATCCTGTTAACAAAGCACCAAGTATTGCTTCACTGATAAGATTTTTAACTGCGTTCACTACATAAACGGATT
>DATHPH010000280.1:0-4771 GCA_035484095.1 Cytophagaceae bacterium
ACTTATATTTACAGCCTTAAATTCTTTTTTACAAGATGTCTGAGATTCTGAAAACATATAATCCATTAGAAATAGAGGAAAAATGGTATCGTTATTGGTTGGAAAATAAATTATTTTCATCAAAACCAAGTGAAAAGGAACCCTATACAATCGTAATTCCTCCCCCAAATGTGACAGGAGTGTTGCACATGGGACACATGTTAAATAATACGATTCAGGATGTTTTAATTCGCAGAGCCCGAATGCAGGGGAAGGAAGCATGTTGGGTACCCGGTACGGATCATGCTTCTATCGCTACAGAAGCCAAGGTGGTTGGGATGTTGAGAGAACGAAATATTAAAAAAAGCGATCTTTCGAGAGAAGAATTTTTAAATTATGCATGGGAATGGAAGGAGAAATATGGAGGCATCATTCTCGAACAGTTAAAAAAACTTGGTGCTTCCGTTGATTGGGACAGAACTCGTTTTACGATGGAACCAAAACTGTCCAATGCAGTATCTGAAGTTTTTGTTCGAATGTATGAAAAAGAGTATATATACAAGGGTTTGCGAATGGTAAACTGGGATCCCCAAGGGAAAACAGCGTTGTCTGACGAAGAAGTGATCCATAAAGAGGTGAACTCAAAATTATACCATCTGAAGTATGTTATTGCAGACGGAGAAAATGCAGACAATACGGTACTCACCCATAATAACTTTCTTACTGTAGCGACAACACGTCCTGAAACTATTTTGGGCGACACTGCTATTTGTGTGAATCCAAAAGATGAACGATATCAATTTCTAAAAGGGAAAAAAGTTTTTGTCCCTATCATTAATCGTGTGATTCCGGTAATCATGGACGAATATGTAGACATGGATTTTGGAACGGGCTGTCTTAAAGTTACTCCGGCTCACGATGTGAATGATTATCAACTTGGACAAAAATATCAGTTGGAAGTAATTGATATTATGAACGAAGACGGTACTTTTAATGAAAATTCAGGCTTGTTTGCTGGAAAAGATCGGTTCGTCGTAAGAAAGGAAATTGTAAAACTATTGGATGAATCGGGTCATTTATCAAAAGTAGAAGATATTAAAAACAATATTGGGTATTCTGAAAGGACGGATGTTGTTATAGAACCACGGTTATCAAAACAATGGTTTGTGGATATGAAGAAATTTATGCAAAACAATCCTAAAGTATTAGAGGATGTTTTGAACGATGAGATTCAATTGGTTCCGGCAAAGTTTAAAAATACGTATCGCCATTGGTTGGAAAACATAAAAGACTGGTGTATTTCCCGTCAGTTATGGTGGGGGCAGCGTATTCCTGCGTTTTATCTACCAGGAGGAGAATATGAAGTTGCCCTGACAAGGGAAGAAGCAATACGGAAATTTAATGCCAGGAATATCATTTTTAGAGAGGAAGACATTGTTCAGGACGAAGATGTTTTAGATACATGGTTTTCTTCTTGGTTATGGCCTATTTCAGTATTTGACGGGTTTGAAAATCCCGAGAACGATGATATCAAGTTTTATTATCCTACCAACGTATTGGTAACAGCACCGGAAATTTTATTTTTCTGGGTGGCACGAATGATTATGGCCGGTTACGAATTCCGAGGTCAGCGTCCTTTCAAGGATGTATACCTTACCGGAATTGTGCGTGATAAACAAGGAAGAAAAATGTCTAAATCTTTAGGGAACTCTCCTGATCCAATTGAACTAATGCAGAAATACAGCGCTGACGGCGTTCGGTTTGGTATGTTATTGAGTTCGCCTGCGGGAAATGATTTGCTTTTTGATGAAAAATATTGCGAACAAGGAAGAAACTTTACAAATAAGGTATGGAATGCTTTTCGTTTGATAAAAGGTTGGAAAACTTCTGATACTTCGATGCCCGAGGGCAATAAGGTAGCGATCGAATGGATGGAATCAAAATTAAATGAAGCCATTGCAGAAGCAGAAGAGCATTACCAAAAGTTTAAATTGTCGGATGCACTCATGACCAATTATAAAGTTATCTGGGATTCATTTTGTGCCTGGTATCTTGAAATAGTTAAACCAGCTTTTGAACAACCAATCGATAAAGGCACTTTTGAGGCAACGCTTGTTATTTTTGAAAAATTGATGAAACTGATTCATCCCTTTATGCCGTTTATCTCAGAAGAAATATGGCATGAATTAAGGGAAAGAAAAGTAGGAGAGAGTATATGCGTGGCTGAATTTCCTCACTATATTTCTGTTGATAAAAAAGTATTGCTTGCTTCAGAAATTGCTTTTGAAACCATTACACAGGTTCGTAATCTAAGAAGCTCAAAGCAGTTATCGCCTAAAGTACCTCTGGAACTTTTGATTAAGGCAATTGATAAATCTGCTTATCAAAAGTTTAGTGAAATTATATGCAAGCTTGCAAATGTTTCCCAAATACACTTTGTAGATACAATAGAAGGAGCGGTAAGCTTTATTGTTAAAACGGATGAAATAATAGTGCCACTTTCCGGACAAGTGGATGTTGAAAAAGAAAGGGATTCGCTTTTAAAAGAGCTCGACTATTTGAAAGGCTTTTTGATTTCTGTGAATAAAAAGTTAAATAATGAAAAATTCGTTTCCAGTGCTCCTCCACAGGTACTGAATAATGAGAGGCAAAAGAAAGCAGATGCCGAGTCGAAAATTAAGACATTGGAAGAAAGCTTGGCTCAATTGATATAAAATAAAGCATTTTGTATATAACACTAAATTTTGTAGTTTACACTGAATTCGTTTCACAAAACCTATTTTCTAAATGAAATATTTATTTATTATAGTAACTTTTTTTGCTGTGAGTTGTTTTTCTGTAACAGAGGTTACAGCGCAAAACCCTAAAAATACTAAGAAGCAGAAAAGTAAAAAACAAAAAAAACGTGAACCTTATACTCCTTATTATCATGATAAAGATTCTGATGGGGATGGGGTACCCGATGGAAGAGATGAATGTATTCATACACCAAAAGGAGAGCCGGTGACACCTTTTGGTTGTCCTTATGATACCGATTTTGATGGTGTATACGATTACGAAGATGGATGTAAAAATGAAAAAGGTCCTATAGAAAATAAAGGTTGTCCATGGGGAGATCGTGATAAAGACGGAATTATGGACAACGAAGATATGTGTCCGGATGTACCAGGGATTGTTAAATTTCATGGATGTCCGGATACCGATAATGATGGTATTCAAGATAAGGATGATAAATGCCCAACTGTAGCAGGAATTGAAAAGTATCAAGGCTGTCCTCCTCCATTTATCGATACAGATAAAGATGGTATTGACGACTATAGCGACTTGTGCCCGAAAGTCCCGGGAGTAAAGAAAAACAAAGGTTGTCCTGAAATTAAAAAGGCAGATGCCGATGCCCTTCAGAGTGCCTTTGAAAATCTTTTGTTTGAAACCAATAAAGATGTCATTGTAGAATCCTCTTTTGCTTCCTTAGATATTTTGGCTAAAATTCTTCGAAACAATCCTAAGTATAAATTGTATTTGGAAGGACATACCGATAATGTAGGAGACGATGATAAAAATATGGATTTGTCAAAACGTCGCTCTGCCTCAGTGAAAAAATACTTAGTGAATAAAGGCGTGTCAGCAGATCGCATAAGTACTGATGGCTTTGGTGAAACTCGCCCGGTAGCTTCTAATGATACGGAAGAAGGACGTCACAAAAACAGAAGAGTGGAGATGACCATCATTCCTGAATAAGAAACTGGTTTGGCAAAATAAAAAAGGTGAGCATTGTACAATGCTCACCTTTTTTATTTTGCTTTTGCTTTTTTAATTAGAGAGATGCTTTTTTAGGAGCCACTTTTTTTACCACTTTCGTTGTTTTTTTTACAATTTTTTTGCTCGCAGGAGCAGATGTTTTTTTCTTTGCCACAGGAGCAATTATTGACTCAGCTTTTGCAATTTTTTTTGCTATATCTGAAGCCGCTTTCTCTATTGCTTTTTGTACTTTTTTATCTTTTAAATGCTTATTTTTGGAAAGTGCGGAAGAAATGGCATTTGTGATTGTTGTTTTTAAGGCTTTTCTTTGGTCTTTGATTATCTCAGGCATAGTCATTTTGTTAATAATTTTATGAAAGTAGTCAATTATATTTGTGTTAACGAATATAACTATTATTAAGTAAAAGTTAATTAGTTATTTTAATATTTGCATTATTCTGACATTCTGACTATTATATTCTATGAAGGCTTATTAAATGTTAACAATTAATTAATATGTTAAATTTAAATCAACTAAATAGACAAACTTTAAAATAGCAAAATAAATATGAAGTTGTACCTTTGCTGCCTTGCTAAATGAATACCCCCTCACTATATAAATCAAAATTCAAAGACTTAAAATGTTGTGTGCTTATTCCATCCTATAATAATGAACGTACGGTTGGAAAAGTAATACATGAAGTGTTGGAATATACAGATGATTTAATTGTAGTAAACGATGGTTCCACCGACTCAACGGCCAGCATTTTATCTGCTATTTCTAAAATAAAGGTAGTCACTTTTGATAAAAATAAAGGAAAAGGAATCGCTCTTCGGGAAGGCTTTAAATATGCTGAAGACAAAGGATACGAATATGCCATTACACTGGATTCGGACGGACAGCATTTTGCAAAAGATATTCCAACCTTAATAGATCGTCTTGAAAAAGAAAAAAACATCCTTATTATTGGTGCACGAAATATGGATCAGGAAAGTGTGCCGGGAAAGAGTAGTTTTGGGAATAAATTTTCAAGTTTTTGGTATTGGGTAATAA
>DATHPH010000281.1:0-13930 GCA_035484095.1 Cytophagaceae bacterium
ATTAAAAATATACTGCTTCAGGAAGAAAAGTACGATATACTCTTGGCCAATATTAACAGGAATGTATTGTTGGATGAAATGCCAGAATATTTTGAGCGATTAAAAAAAGGCGGGGCATTGGTTTTAAGTGGGTTTTATGTAGAAGATATTCCCCTTATCGAAGAAAGAGCCGCTGAATTTGGACTGAAGAAGATTTCCTTTAAAGAAAAAAATAACTGGGCTTCGCTCGTTTTACTAAATAATTAAGAAATGTTAAACAGGTTCGTTTGCATCGTTGTATTGGTTTTTGCCAGCTTTTTATCCAAAGCACAATATAAATTTTCTTCTGATCCGGCAGTATTTGTGACCGATATTAATACGATGATGGCTGCTACTAAAAATACGGGAGCAATACAATCAGGAACAAATTTTGCAAACAGCTTCAACAGCTTCTCTTCTGAACATCAAAAAAAAATTATCGAGGTTTCCCAAAAACTTAGCAAATCCAAGAAAGTAAAGGCTTCTCCACACTTTGCAGATTTTTTTGCCGCCCTTACCGCTGCAAAAACAGCAACTATCAGCAATTCAAACCTGGATTCTCTTTTACTAATTATTGATAAGATTACAGACACTTATGACGGAAAACAACTGCAAGTAGTTTTTACTTCCTTTCGCGACTTTTTTTCCAAAGGACTCCTTTATAGTTCAAACTATAATAAGCTTCGTGTGGTTGGTACAAATTATTCCATAAAAATGATAGGTGCAAAGCTTTCAGCCGAAGAAGCTCTTATTGAAAGTAAAGACAATCAGGTTAATTCTAAAGAAGACACCACCGGAAAAAATACAAATGGTCAGAAAGACTATTTCAGCGATTGGGATACTCCCAAAGAAGAAGACAATGGTGTAGGAAATATAGAAGACCCTAAACAGACCACTGATGTTTTGGATGTGGGCTACAATTACCCTGCTCAGCCTGCCATAAGCGGACCAATTATTGAATTTAAAAATATAGACCTTGTTTTTAGTACTCAAAATGATTCGGCTGTTTTAAAAGGAACGAGCGGTTCCATGCTTTTACAAAACGGTGTTTTTGTAGGAAAAGGAGGAGTCATGGACTGGTCCGTTGCGGGTGCTGCACCGGGTGAAATTACGGCAGAAATGAGAGAGTTTAATTTTCCTGTAAAATCAATCCGGTTTGTTTCCGAAGGTGCAAAACTTAGCTATAAAGCGAAAACGGATTCTATTGTAGAAGGTATTTTTGAATACCGTGAAAATAAAAATAAGACTAAATCAGAAGCACAATCTCCCCGCTTTAAGTCTTTTAAAAGCAATGTCGACATCAAAGGCTTAAGCAATAACATACTATACAAAGGTGGGCTTTCCCTTTCCGGGAATCGCTTGTACAGTTCCTCGTTGGATGAGGGTTTCTCCATGATTGAAATACAAAAGGATGGAAAACCAAAAATCAGAGCATTTTCCAATCGGTTTGAATTAGGTGATTCCATTATCGCTTCAAACGCTGCTACCTTGTCGCTTTATGTAGACGAAGATTCCATTACGCATCCTGGTACCGAATTTAAATACAACAAGAGCACCTCTGTACTGCGGGTTTCAAAACAAGGAGGGTTTAACTATGCTCCTTTCTTAGACAGTTATCATAAATTAGAAATTATATCCGATGTGATTCGTTGGGATTTAACCAAAAATGAAATTGATTTTAACATTATCAATGCCAAAAATCATATTCCTGCTACATTTGAATCCGAAGAGTTTTACCATGCTGACAAATTTTATAAGTTAAAAGGATTGTATCGTTTTCATCCACTCCAGGTGGTGGTAAATTATGCCGATAAATCTAAGCGTGAAACATTTTATGCAGGTGACGTGGCTACTCCCCTAAATATTGATATAAATACCTTCAAGGGTGCTATGACACAATTAATGAAGCTGGGTTATATTGATTATAATGTAAAATCTGGTTTGATTCGAATCAAACCAAAAGCCCGTCATTATACTCAGTCCAGTAGAAATAAAAAGGATTACGACAATATTACCTTTGTTTCTTTAAGTCCAGCCGCGGTAAATGCTTCTTTGAATCTGGAGACCCACGAACTATATGTGAGAGGAGTGGATCGAATTTATATTTCCGATTCCTTAAAAGTAAATATCGCTCCCGACAATAAGGAAATAAAAATTGAAAAAAACAGAAACTTTAAATTTGATGGCAGTATCAATACAGAAAACTTTCAATTTACCGGTAAAAACTTCAAGTTTGTATACGATACTTTTTTGGTACACATGCCGGAAATAAATCAGATAAAACTTGCTGTAGTAACGAAGAAAAAAGGAAAAACGGTAGATACAACAGCAGGAAAATCCAGAGTTTTAGGAAATGAACTTCGGTATTCTTCGGGAACTTTATACATTAACAAACCGGACAATAAATCTGCAAAGAAAAAAATTCCACAATATCCTATTTTTGATGCCACTTCCGGAGCTTCTGTATATTTCAACAAAAAGAACATAAACGGAGGTGCTTACGATACCTCTGTTCAATTTAAAATTCCACCTTTCCGATTGGATAGTTTGAGTTCGGATGACCCACATACGATTGGATTCGATGGTACTTTCAAATCCGGTGGGATCTTTCCTGACTTCAAAGAAAAGCTAGTTGTAATGCCTGATTTCTCTCTTGGATTCAAACATTTGGTTCCTAAAAATGGGTATCAATTGTATGAAGGTGCTGGCAAGTTTTACAATACCATTTCTCTTGATAACAAAGGTGTGCGAGGAGACGGTGAGATCCGATATTTAACAACAACTTTATGGTCCAAGGATTTTGTTTTTTTCAAAGATTCCGTGAAAACAGAAGGAACAAAAACCAATACAAAAGAAGGGACACACCCTGATGCAGTAAAGAATGTAACCTTCCCAAAAATGAGGCTAAACGAATACCGTCTCCGATGGTTGCCAAAACCGGACAGCATGTTCATCTCTAACATAAAAGCACCAATCATTTTATACGACAGTACTGCTACCATGATTGGTACAACAAACATTACAAAAAACGGAATGTTAGGCAAAGGAGTGTTGTTTACAAGAGGCTCCATTTCGGAATCTTATAAATTTACCTTCGAACAAAAGAACTTCGAAGCACGAAATGCCACCTTTAAAATTGAATCTGACGACCCTGATAAACCCGCTTTACTTGGATTAGATGTGAAACTCGCCTTCGATCTTGAAAACAATTTAGCTCGTTTTAGCCCGGAAGTGGTGGGCGTTGCCAGTAATTCATTCCCCTATGTACAATATAAAAGTTCCCTTCAAAATGGAGAGTGGGATCTTCAAAAGAAAATTGTTACGCTTGCAAAACCAGATAGTGCAGATATCAGCAATTCTTATTTCTACTCCACTAGAAAAGATCAGGATTCATTGGTCTTCTTAGCTACAAAAGGTATATACAATATTCCCAAACAAACACTTAACATTAGTGGTGTACCTCTTATAAAAGTAGCCGATGCTTATATTTATCCTGATAGCGGAAATGTAAGCATAGAACAGAATGCGGTTATGACCACTTTGCAAAAAGCAAAAATTGAAATTGACAGTTCAAAAAAATACCACCATTTATACGATGGAACAATTGATATTGCTTCTCGCTTGAAGTTTGGCGGCGTGGCCACTTACCGATATGTAAACTTAGGAAACGATACACTGGCCATCAAATTCCAGGATTTCCGTTTAGAACCAGGTCATAAAAAGAAAGAAGGACTTCATACCGTTGCAACTGGTCTTGTAAAAGAAGACGACAGTTTATTTATCGGTCCAAAAATTATATACAAAGGAAAAGTCCTTATGTATGCAGAAAGTCCTTATTTAGTATTTGATGGCTTTATTCGATTTGATTTAAAAGGTGCACTGAATTATTCAGGCTGGTTAAAATACAACAACGATGGAGAAACAAAGGATGTTAAAATTGACCTTCAGAATGCCGTTTCCGATAACGGTGTACCTCTTTCAACTGGTTTGCACCTTGATAAAAGAACTTATCAATTATATACAAGTTTCAATTCTAAAAAAGTAGCCCAAACGGATCCTGATTTTTTTGTAGCAGACAAGGCATTTGAATACAATCTTGATTCCAATGAATTTCGGATAGGAAATGCGGAAAGATTTGCCGGAAAAACGTACGAAGGTAATAATATACGGTATAACGATTCTACCTCAATGGTTTATTACCAAGGTAAATTCACTTTTATTCCTTTTGATGAGAAAAATAACAATGTAAGATTAATCAGTACGGGAGAAGGGTTTGCCGATTTAAATAAAACCGATTATAACTTTAATACTTTACTGGCATTCCAATTTAATTTAAATAGTAAAATTTCATCTGCTCTTGCCTTAAACATGAAAAATGCATGTGATGTACTTCCCTCCGATTCTACCACCTTCTCTACAGCGAAACAAACTGCAGACAACGAACGATTGAATGGTAAAATAGCGGGCATCGTTGGACAAAAAGGGCTTGACAATTATCAAACAAAATTGGCTTTAGGATATGCCAACCTTAATGGATTAAATTCATCAATGGGAAAATCCATTACCTTTTCTACTGTTAATTTGAAATGGTCACCTGCCTTTAAAGCATTTTATAGTGTAGGAAAACTTCAGTTGGCAGGTATGCAGAAGACTGACATCAACAAAGAAATAAACGGTTTTATTGAAATAAGAAAAACCAGCAAAGGGGATGTGGTGAATATTTATATGGAACCAACTCCTGATAACTGGGAATTTATTACCTACAGTGATAACCGACTTGCCTGTATAAGTTCTGACGAAAGTGCTAATAAAGTTATAAGAGGAGCCTCAAAAGGAGAAATGCCCGATCGTTCCAAATTTTATTACGTATCTGCAGAACTTATTGAAAAACAAAAGTTTATAATCGAATTTAAAGCCCATTATCTAAATGAAGCAGAAAATGAGACAGAACAAGAAGAAACACAACCGGAAGCAGGAAAAGAAAAGAAAAAAGAACTTCAACCGGGTGATATTGATGTTAACGAACCGGAAATAGGAAAAGAAGAAAAACCAGCACCGGCAGCTACACCGACGCCAACTACCACCAAGTCAAAGAAGAAGAAAAAGGAAAAAAATTACGATCAGTATAAATTACCGGATCAAAACAACGAGCCTGCTCCTGATTTGAAAGAAGATGAAAAAAATGCTCCAACAATCGAGGACCAGCAGCAAAAGCAGCAAGACCAACAAAAATTGAAAGATTTGTTTAAATAAAGATAAATAAGTACCTTTGGATTCTGGGAAGATTTTTTTTACGAAAAATTTTATAACGGTATAACTTCTAATGTAAATTTATCGTAAAGGAAGGTTAAGAAATAATTATGAATTCAGCGTTTTACATATTGTTATCTGCGATAGGAGCTTACTTGATTGGCTCTTTCCCTACAGCGGTATGGTACGGAAAAGCATATTTTGGTATCGATGTCCGGGAACATGGAAGTGGAAACGCAGGCGCCACCAATACTTTTCGTGTTTTAGGAAAACAAGCGGGAATTATTGTAATGGCAGTAGACGTTTTCAAAGGCTGGACCGCCACACACGCTGCCAATTTATTAGTGCATGCGGATTTGATTTTTCAAGAAGATCTGATTTTATACAAGTTAATATTCGGTATCGCTGCCGTGATAGGTCATATTTTCCCTATTTATGTAGGTTTTAAAGGAGGAAAAGGCATTGCTACTCTTTTAGGAATGGTTCTTTCGGTACATATTCAAGCTGCTTCGTTGTGTTTACTTGTTTTTATAATTGTATTACTCCTTTCCAAATATGTTTCGCTTGGCTCTATGATGGCAGCACTCGTATTTCCAATTTTACTAATTTCACCACGGTTCCGACCCGATGAACATGGACCCGTGGTAATTATTTTTGGGTTTGTTATCTTTTTTATGGTGGTTATTACACACCAAAAGAACATCATACGTCTTATAAATGGCGAAGAAAACAAAGCCAAAATCCGTATTAGGCGTAGATAATTTCTACTATTCTCTTCCTTCTTTAATAGTAAGAATATCCTTATAAAGAAGCTTTTGTACCTCATTTTAATAAAAACCACTTTTATCATACCCCCTTTTCTGCCAATGCTACTATACAACTCGTAAGTAAAGCATATTTTAAAATAGTCAAATTTATCTGATTGCTTTTGTAGATTTGTAACTACGGTAAAAACGAATTCAACCAGAATGGTTTTCAACCTATATCGCTGAAAATATTATCTACTATCTACCTATGCTTCGATACTTGCTCACTCTTTTTCTGATTTTTCAATTAATAAGCAGTGCTAAAACACAAACTTTAACAGATACCACACATAAGGTTTCCTCAACTATTAAACCTACTTTCTGGAATACAATTTACTTACGTAGTATGCCTGTATGTGTGTATACTGGTGCCGGTTATTTGAAAGACAGAACCAACCAAAATTTTGAAATGGGAAAATCTTTCAAAATGATTGATGTAGGAATGGCTGTGGGAAGAAATGCACTGCGCCGCGACTCCCTTGGAGACGGTAATGTTTACATGGAAGCAAAGTTTACAATGGACATCGCACAATATGGTATTTTTTCGAATGAAATGGTGGTAGGGGCAGGTTACGTGTTTAATGCACAAAACTTTCTTATGTTAGAATTATCGTACACCATATACGCACAATTCTGGAAACACTTTGGAATTGGAATTGTAACCGGGTATTATGACTTTAGTGGCAATACTACTGACAACGCACGTAATATGTTTGGTTTTTTTTGTCGTTATGGATTAAATCATTCTGAAGGTGGATTGCTAAACAATATTTCAAGAATGAACAGAACACACATGCATCATGGAAGATGATAATTCCACCACCGCTAAAAGGTTTCTTTATCTGTATCCACTAAAATATAGAACAAAACAATAAAATTAGAAAGCCTTACCTGTCGATTTCAAATACCTTACATGCGATCGAACGGCTTCTTCAAAAGTTGAGAATTCATTGTACCGAACATTCATTTCGGCACATACTTGTTTTACAATCTTGTTTAGTGCTGGATAATGAACATGACTTATTTTGGGAAACAAATGGTGCTCCACCTGAAAATTAAGACCTCCTGTAAACCAAGTTACAAACTTGTTTCCAGTTGCAAAGTTAGACGTAGTTTTTAATTGGTGAATAGCCCACTCTTCATCGATTTTACTGTTTTCAAAATGTTTGTCTGTAAACTCTGTATTTTCTACCACATGAGCCAATTGAAAAACTATTGAAAGTGTAGTGCCCAGCATGAAATGATATACCAAAAAACCAAGTATCGTATAACCCCATCCCCAAACAAGCGATGGCAGTACCAAATAAAAACCAACGTAAGAAATCTTTGTCAGCCAAAAAATGAAATGATCTTTGAATGACATTCCGGCAATTTTAATATTCCCAACTTTCCCGCTGAAATATTTCAGATAATCCAACATAAAAACCCAAAGAATGGAGGAAAGGCCGTACACCAAAAAACAATAAATATGTTGAAATTTATGAAATGAATATTTCTTTTGAAGGACATTGCTTCTTAGTATTGGCATCATGGCAATATCCTGATCGTGCCCTTCTATATTGGTAAATGTATGATGGATAATATTATGCTTATTCTTCCATAAGAGCGCATCGCCCCCCAAAAAATTAATACTATACGCAGCAAATGTATTGATCCATTGCTTATCCGAAAAGCTGCCATGTGAACCGTCATGCATGAGATTAAAACCAATGGCTGCCGCTGTCAATCCTAAATAAGCACAAATCACCAACGCTATCCATCCCGGAAGGGGTATAAATAGTAATGCAGAATAACCAAACAAATAAGATAAAACAAAGAAAGACGCTTTCAATACAAGTCTTCTATCGCCGGTACTTTCTATACCCCTTTGGGCAAAGTACTCCTTGGTTCTTTTTTTTAACTCCGTAAATACAAGGGGTCTCTGATTGGCAAAAGAAATTTTTTCAATGCGAAGAGGGCTTTCTACAATAGACTCAACAAGAAGAGGGGTCATAAAGAAATATTAAACGAAAAGCCTTATTACTTTTAATCGTTAGAAAGAGGGCTTTTTACTTTCTGTTTTTATTAAACCATTTTGACACGTCAATAAAGGTACGACATTATATTCTGCTTTTTGTACAAATACTAGATTTTTTTATCACTTTCCAAAATAATTATTTAACAATTAAATAGTTATAATTTTATTGAATATTCCAAAATAAATGTCAGGAAGTGTACGTTTTTCCACTCCCAGGACAAAATTTTGTAGAAATTAAACGATAGTTTAGTAGCAAAAATGATCTCATTTGGAAAAGAAAAGCAGAAATAAAATCTTATCCCCTTCATTTTCATGGTAGGAAAGATCTTTTTACCAGATTGTCTACAGATTTTGAAATGGTGACCTTCAGATTATCTACAGATTTAAAATTTACATTTCGTTAAAATATTGTTTATGAATGTGGTAGAAAAAAGTACAAAGGAGCACGGGGCTTCTTTCAACGAACATGAAATATTACATGAGTTAAAGCATTTTTTACCTGCCCAAGCACCACTCAAAGATTTCGTTCACCACAATACGCTACATGCTTTTCAACACCAAAAATTTTATAAAGCTATTCATAATGCTTCTGAAATGTTTGGTTATAAGGTCTCTCTTTCTTTAGAAGAATTCAGAGCTTTTTATCACTCGAAACATATTCGAAAAGATATTCTTGAAAAAATTATTTCTGAAAGAAAAGGCCTGGGACGCCTGGAAGAATGGAAAGAAAAAGTGATCTCCAAAGAATATGATTCTTCTACTCCTTCCCGAATTGGAAATTTAAGATCCAATTGGAAAAAAGAATTTCACATTGATATCGACTCTCTGGTACAGCCCATTTTGTTCCGGACTCTTTGTAGTTATTTAGATCAGGGAATTTCGATCTGGAAATTTCCCGTTAACCCACGAGGCTTTCTCGCTTCTCTCCGAGAAATCGAACGAAACAGCTTTGTAAGTTTTTTTAGAAAAAAAAGAGCGCATAATTTACTTTTACATAGTCATTGCGATATTCACAGCTTACTGGAAATTTTGATAGGCGATGAAACATTGTATAAACAATACCTTTACGACCAACAATTCGCGCACCAAGGTTGGTCAGGTATGGTATCTTCTATCGAAGACCTGCCGGAATCATTGCTGGATAAAAGAAAAATATCTATACATGATTTGATCGTATTTGAGTTGCTGTTGGAAATTGACGCTCTCGACTCACAATTTGGAGACAAATGGACTCCTTTGGGAAATCATCTTAAGAAGAAACCCGTTGATCTCTTTGCTGAAATTCCTTATACTGAACTTAACGAAGTTCTTTCAATATGGCAAGATGCTCTTGAATGGAGCTACTACGACGAAGTATTGGCCGGTATTAAATTTGAAACAATCAAAAAAAGAGAGGCCGTTCCAAGTTTTCAGGCAATGTTTTGCATAGACGATCGAGAATGCTCGCTTCGTAGATATATAGAACACTTTGATCCTTCTTGCGAAACCTTTGGGACTCCAGGTTTTTTTGGGGTAGAATTCTTCTTTCAACCTGAGTTTGGTAAATTCTATACAAAACTTTGTCCGGCACCGGTAACGCCAAAATACTTGATTAAAGAAATTGGTACTAAAGGAAAAAGAGAAACGGACGTCCACTTTACAAAAAGATCTCAAACCTTGTTTAGTGGCTGGTTAATTTCTCAAACACTTGGATTCTGGTCTGCCTTTCGTTTGTTTATCAATATCTTCAGACCTTCCATGAGTCCTGCTACGGCAACTTCTTTCAAACACATGGACCGTTACTCCAAATTAAGTATTGAAAACCAATCTCCTAATGATCAAGAAAATAATCTTCAGATTGGTTTTACGATAGAGGAAATGGTTCAGCGCGTAGAAGGCGTTTTGAAAAGTACAGGCCTTGTCAAAGATTTTGCAAAAATAGTTTACATGATTGGACATGGATCCAGCAGTGTGAATAATCCGCATTACGCCGCCTATGATTGTGGTGCTTGCTGCGGTCGGCCCGGTTCTGTAAATGCTCGAGTATTTTGTTACATGGCCAATCATCCGGAAGTACGACTTGCGCTTCGTATAAGAGGGATTGACATTCCAAAAGAAACACAGTTTTTGGGAGGCCTTCATGATACTACCAGAGATGAGATTGTCTATTTTGATGAAGAATCTCTTTCTGCCAATAATCTTGCGGCACACCGAAATAACGAAGAAATTTTTATCAAAGCACTCGATTACAATTCAAAAGAAAGATCCAGAAGATTTGAATCTATTAATTCTAATCTAAGTGCTGATGAGATACACGAAAAAATCCGTCTGCGTTCTGTTTCTTTGTTTGAACCTCGTCCGGAATTAAACCACGCTACAAATGCTCTTTGTATTGTTGGCCGACGAGAACTTTCAAAAGGTCTATTCCTTGACAGACGCTCTTTCATGAATTCATATGATTATAAAATAGACCCAGACGGAAAATATTTATTCAATATTCTGAAAGCGGCAGCTCCTGTTTGCGGTGGAATAAATTTGGAATATTATTTTTCACGTGTCGATAACCAAAAACTTGGAGCAGGGACCAAACTTCCACACAATGTGATGGGGCTTTTTGGTGTGGCCAATGGTATTGACGGAGATTTAAGACCTGGACTTCCCAGCCAAATGATAGAAATACACGATCCTGTTCGCCTTCTTATGATTGTGGAACAATTTCCTGAGGTGGTGTTAACTACCATTCAGAAATCTCCAGAAACGCACGAATGGTTTATCAACGAATGGGTAAATTTAGTGGTCGTAAATCCGGAAACACATGAATTCTTGTTATACAAAGACGGAGGATTTACGACCTATCAACCTATCACTAAAAAAATTGAAACGGTTAAGAACCTTAGCTCTATCATAGAAACCCATCAGGACAACTTACCTGTATATTTAATATCCTAGAATTTTATCATGACATTATTACTTCAAATTTTCATCCTTATTCCTTTAGTAGGATTCCTAATCAGTTTAATACTTCCAAGAAAAAAAGAAACGCTTATTTCCTGGGCTGCATTTATAACCGTAGGAATGCATTTGATTTGTTACTTGGTCTTTTTGGGTTTTTGGTTATTGCACGAACATCAAATGCTCAATCTTAAAAGTTTTGTACTTCTAAAAACACATGAATACACTTTTTTTATAGACTTTTATTTTGATAAAGTAGCCGCAGTATACTTATTCGTAGGTTCTTTCCTTACTTTTTTGGTAACCATTTACAGCAGGGATTATCTGCACAGAGAAAACGGTTATAAACGTTTTTTCAGTACTATTTTATTTTTCTATCTGGGATATAACATCACCATTATTTCCGGCAACTTTGAAACAATGTTTATCGGTTGGGAGATACTAGGCATTTCTTCTTTCCTGTTGATCGCCTTTTACAGAGAGCGTTATTTACCTGTAAAAAATGCTGTAAAGGTATTTTCTATTTACAGGATAAGCGATGTGGGTCTACTTTTAGCGATGTGGATGAGCCATCACTTGTGGCATGAAAACATTACTTTCGTAAAATTGAGTAACTATGAATTGGTGCACACACAAATAGAATCTCATACGATTATCGGTGTCTTTATTTCTCTTATGATTCTCGTAACGGCTTGTGCCAAATCGGCACAATTACCTTTCTCCTCCTGGTTGCCGAGAGCCATGGAAGGACCAACTTCTTCCAGTGCTATATTTTATGGTTCTCTTTCCGTTCACTTGGGAATATTTATTTTGTTAAGAACATATCCCTTTTGGGAATATCAATACTCTGTTCGGATTTTAATTGCATTCATTGGTCTCACTACAAGTTTAGTAGCTTCTGGAATTGCAAACGTTCAATCTTCGGTCAAGAGTCAGATTGCGTATGCCTCCATTGCCCAAATTGGGTTAATCTTTATTGAGATTGCTGCTGGCTTTGATAATCTTGCTTTGTTTCACTTTGCAGGAAATGCTTTCCTGAGAACCTATCAGTTGCTTGTTTCTCCTTCCGTGGTAAGTTATCTGATTCGGGAACAATTTTACACGTTTGTTCCTCATCTTCACAAACACATGATTAACGGATTTATTCCTAAAAAAATTAAGTATACCGTTTATTTATTAAGTCTCAAAGAATGGAATTTGGATGCTTTTATCTATCGGATATATTGGAAACCATTTAAAAAAGCAGGTGGAATGCTTGATTTTCTAACCATAAACAACTTGCTGATTTTGTTTGTTCCCGCCTATCTTATTGGTCTGTTCTGTTTGTACAACGAGGCATTAATTCCTGTCGAAATTTTTCATAATCTTCCAATCCTGTTTGCTATGCTTGGTTTGATTATGGTGCTAAAATCTTTCTCCGAAAGAAAAAATGTTCAATTGAGTTGGATTTTAGTAATACTAAATCATTTTTGGATTGCTCTTTCCATTTCCTTCAATGAGCACTTTGAAAGTTATGAAACGCTTTTGTATCTAAGCGGTGTAGTGATTGCCGGTTTGTTGGGATATACCTGCCTTCACTTCCTAAAGTCTTTGGAAAAAAATATAAGCCTGGAAAAATTTCAGGGACACTCTTATGAACATCCAACGTTGGCAATGATTTTCCTTCTTTCCTGTTTAGGCGTGACTGGCTTCCCTATAAGTCCAACATTTATTGGCGAAGATTTGATTTTTAGTCATATTCACGAAGATCAAATTGTGCTGGCTTTGTTTATCTCTACAAGTTTTGTAGTAGATGGATTGGCTATCATAAGGATTTACGCCCGTATATTCCTAGGCCCACATGTGAAAACCTACCATGAGTTGGCTTATCGGTCTTCGTAGTTACCTGGAAATTGCCTCTAAATGCACCTTTTGCTATGGACTTTCGGCCATTCCATTTAGAAAAAGCTGGTAAGTAAAGTATTTATTGATAGATTGGTTTTAACAAAGCACATCCTCTGAAAAATGTCCACAAAAGTATACCGTAACTTGATTACCTCTAATTGTTGTTAGGCGAAGAAAACTATCCCATACAGCAGTGCCCATTTATTTGGCATTGTCAAGATTACTGACCTTGGGTAGTGAAGGTACTTATTAATATTCAGCTACAATTTAACCGCCCTGAGGGCTACATTTTACTAGGCACAAGCCTGGAGACTTGCGCCAGCGGGGGTAGGTAAGTATTGATAGATTGGCCTTGAGAAGGGCATACTCTGAAAAATGCCCTCATAAGTATACTGCACCTTTTGAATTATCTCTAATTGTTGTTAGGGTTCTCCGGAGGTTTATGCTTTATTAACTAAGAAAAGTAATTGTTAACAACTGCTTGATGAAACTGTAAACCTCTTATAATAAAGCAACAGTTATAAAATGCTACAACAAACAAGCTAGTGAAATTGCAATACATAACCTATCATTTTTTTCTTCCTTATATCATGGCAGTGTTACTGATATTTTTCTAAGAAATTATACCCTAAGAAGATTTAGTCAAGTCACCTTCCTGGCATTTTTTACTATAAAAAACAGGTCAATGGATTTTAGAAAAATTATTTGATCGCAATCCTTATTATAAGCCTACACTAAAAACAGATGGGAGGATTTTACTGGTTTTGTCACGATAATTCTTACTGGCACAAAAAAACCGGCTTTTTAGTTCCGGTCTTTTATTTTTCCAACAATCTTTGAAGCTTAGCGATGACCACCACCGTGTCCGCCGCCACCGCCGTGTCCGCCACCAAATCCGCCGCCGCCACCGTGTCCGCCGCCAAATCCGCCGCCACCATGTGCAAAACCACCACCACCGTGTCCGCCGCCAAATCCACCGCCGCCATGTGCAAATCCGCCGCCGCCAAATCCGCCACCACCGTGT
>DATHPH010000282.1:0-3492 GCA_035484095.1 Cytophagaceae bacterium
TCCCTTTTAAGAATTCTGCATAATTGATTTGCGCCTGAGCAAGATTTTGTACTTCAGTAGCCAATCCATTAGAAAAATATCCGTAATGAAGGTATTCTGTATTAAGGAAATATTTGAATAAAATCAAGCCAACTTCAAGTCCAACTTCTTTAGAATCTACTTTTCTATTTTTCTTACTCATTCGTACTTTATTTTTATGTATACAATTTTTACCGATGCGATTTACGAATATAATGCTGGATTATCAACTAATTATCTTTATAATATTGACTTTCGGCACAATCCTTTATCAATAATTTTGATTTAATTTAAATAAGTATAATGATTCATGCTTTGTGCTTATTCAGGGTCATCAAACACTTGTTTAGTATTCAGAATCTAAAATTTCCTGCACTCTTCCTACCTCTCCTGATTCAAGTTTTACCTTTATTCCACGGGTATGCTTTGCAGCACTTGTCAGAATTTTTTCTACGATTCCTTCAGTCAAATTTCCCGTCCGTTGATCTTTTTTCAATATAATGTGAACCCGCTGACCAGGTTTAATATTACTTCGGATTGTTCCGTCCATTTTGATATTTTTTTCTAAATAAAATCTTAGCTTAGACAAAGTTAGTATATTTCACAATGGAGTCCATTCATTTATGAAGACTAACCTATTTTCCTATTAAAATAAGGAATATAGTAGGTTTACTTTCCCTTTTTAAAAAAGGTTTGTCTATTTTAGTTGTCTGTTAAAAATATATTGATATGAAACTACTTATAAATTTAAAAGGTATTGAACTGACACGAGAAAAGTTAAAGGACTTTAGGAATGTGGTATACGTTCAGATACTATTACTTTTAACCGCCATGTTACTTAAAGGAATTTTGGAATTATTTTACATCCCCTTTGGAAACCAGATTACTGAATCTATATTTTTTTCAATACTAGGCGTGTATGTTTTTCTTTTATGGGATATGCTCCGTAATTATACCAGAAGCAAATGGCTCCTTATCATTCTTTTGATTTTAATCATGGGTACTTTTTTTATTGGCTTTGTGTTTATAAATCCTTTCTTCAGTTTGATTGAAGGAACTATGCTAAAAATATTGGCGGGAGTAGTAATGTTCAATTTACTTTTAGTAGAAATCTCTGTCATTTATTTCACGTTGATTGAAATGTTCAAACGAGATCTGCCAATTAGTGAACGTCTACTGGGAGCTACCTGTATATACCTTATCATTGGAATTGCCTTCGGAGGACTGTATGAAATTATAAGCCTTATTAATGACGCCAGCATTCCTTTTAATCTTCCTTTGGGTACTTTACATTTTATGAAAAGTATTTCTTTTAGTTTTATGACACTTGCCGGAATTGACAATCCCTATACGTGCAGCGAATTGATTATAAATCTAAGTGCAATGGAGTCAGTTTGGGGAAATTTATTTATTGTATTTGTAGTGGGTAGATTGCTTTACAAATAATTCTAAGATTAACAAGAAGAAATAATATACATGCACATTGCCTTTAACAGCAATGTGCATGTAATGATTCTGGCAGCTCTATAAAATGGTTATTTTTTCTTTTCAAGAACCCCCTTTTTAGTTTCCATATAAAGTCTGTTTACTTCTTCCCAGTTCACTACATTCCAAAAGGCAGAAATATAATCCGGTCTCTTATTTTGATATTTCAAATAATAGGCATGTTCCCAAACATCCAACGCCAATATCGGTGCACCTTTTACTTTGACAATGTCCATGAGCGGATTGTCCTGATTTGGAGTGGTAGAAATTTTCAACTCTGAAGAAGGAGTAACGACAAGCCAAGCCCAACCTGAACCAAAACGTGTTTTAGCAGAATCGCTAAATTGGGCTTTGAATTTATCGAGTGATCCAAACGTCTTAATAATATCTTCCAGAAGAAGTCCTGAAGGTCCGGCACTTTTGGGTGACATAATTGTCCAGAAAAATGAATGGTTGTAATGACCACCTGCATTATTTCTTACAGACATTTTGTATTTACTCACATTTCTGCATAGTGTCTCTACCGATATATTTTTCAATGAAGAATCTGCCGTTACGGCATCGTTTAGATTTTTCACATACGCTGCGTGATGTTTATCATGGTGTATGGTCATAGTTTGCTCGTCAATAGAAGGTTCCAAAGCATTATAACTATAAGGGAGTGGCGGAACGGTAAATTGGGCTTGTGCGTTTGAAAGTCCACAAAAGGAAACGATTCCCAGAAGTAAGAAAATTTTTTTCATAAGTATAAATTTTTAAAGGTAGTGTTCAAAGATACTTTTGGAGAAACTCAACTACATGCTTGTTTGTAGCTTATTCTACTTAAATACTAAATAATAATTTTAAATTAACTATAAAATTGTTGATTTAAAAACTGGAATAATAACTAATTTTTTAAAAACCCTTATAACCCCAATTTGAGTTTAAAACCAATGAAATCATTCGTTGGATTAAGCCATAAAGATACCTTTTGAATTCAAGTTTTGTAATAAAATTTCGTTTGTTATCTGATTTTTTATTTTCCCTGAATTTTTTGTTAAAACCGGATACAAAAGAATTACCTGAATAGATGACCCGTCGCTGGGTTTAAAAATCACTTCAGGATTCTCATTTATATTGTGAACGTTAATTTTAGTATTGGCAAGAATTTCTTTGTATGCCCTAATTTCTTTCTCTTGTTCGGGACCAATAATTTCTTCTGCAATTTTTTTCAACCTGACTGAAATGTCATTAAAATTGGCATTGTAATCTGTAAAAAAAAGAATTTCATCGTATATGTATGGAAACAATGCCCATGAATAATTGAACACAGAAGTACTCAATATGTTTGAATTAGGGAAACGTATTATTCTACCCGAAGGGTGATCGGTCATGAGATTGGAACTTTTTATTTCCCATACAGTGGTATCTAAATAATCAATATCCACTACTTCACCAGAGTCTTCTCCTACTTGAATAGTATCACCAATTTTGTAAGGCTTTCTAATTATGATATAGATCCAAGCTATGAAGCTTAGAATAGGTGTTTGAAGTGCAAAGCCAAGTACAATAGATAATATTCCCAAGGAAATAAAAGCCGTATACCAATCGGCGTATACGATAGAAAGTACAACGAAGGATAAAGCGGTATTCCTTATGATGCTGATGGCATGCTGAAGATTATGTTTTTCCGCTTCATCACTGATACCACCTATCCAAAAGATATTAATTAAAAGAGAGCCTATCGCTATTAATAAGGTGAGCGTACCACCAATTACCAATCGAGGAAAAAATGGAAGGTATTTTTTTTCAATAGGCAACTGGTCCAAATGAAAAGCGAAATGGACAACAAGCAATAAAATCAATGATAGCAAATAAACGGACAATAAAATTTTTTCTTTCGCATGAAAATTCCCTCTACGATCTCTTTTAGATTTGTAATGAGCAATCGTACTTCCATATACATCGTCCAATGCTTCTTCAATATTTTGCTGCTCCTCCTTATTCATA
>DATHPH010000283.1:0-6532 GCA_035484095.1 Cytophagaceae bacterium
TAAAGCAGCAGGCAACCAGTCATCGAATTTCCCTCGCTTAATCGAGTCGAGCTGACTCAAGAGCAGAGAAGCAACTTCCTCCAATTTTTGACCCTGACGTGGTTTTCCTCCCATCGCAAAAATGGAATAATCGTTAAAAGCCATATCATAGGCATGACCGCCAATTAATTTTTGTTGCTGATTTAAATTCAGATCAATCAATCCTGCTTGTCCATTGGTAAGCAACATGGAAATCATTTTAATATAATAAGGATCAAGGGAAGCAAGTTGCCCTTCTACTTTCTTTATTCCGTTAAAACGAAAAGCGATGGATACATTTTCGGCATCCGGTCCGTATATATTTTTTACAATGGGAGCATTGATCGGGCTTTCTATTATTGGAGTGTAGGGTGGAATAATTCCTGGTTTTAATTTACTAAAATGCCTTTCGATCAACTGAATGGTGTTATCGTAATCAAGATCACCACTCATACAGATCGCCATATTATTAGGCACATAATAAGTTTTGAAGTATTTTTTAATTTCTGAGATAGAAGGATTTTTCAAATGTTCAATGGTCCCAATGGTTGTCTGCGTTCCATAAGGACTTTTCTGAAAAAGAGACGCCAGCATTGTTTCCCATACTTTACGTCTGTCTTGATCGAGTCCTTTATTTTTCTCTTCGTACACTGCTTCAAGTTCTGTATGAAACAATCTTGGCACTACTTCTCCAAAACGCTCTGCTTCTATCTCCGCCCATTTATCTATTTGATTGGAAGGTATATCGTTCACATATACCGTTTGTTCTAAAAAAGTATAGGCATTCGTTCCATCTGCTCCAATGGTACTAAGCAATTTATCGTATTCATTCGCAATAGAGTAGGAAGAAGCTATAATAGATATACTATCAATCTGATGATAAATTTCTCTTCGCAGGGAAGTATCTTTTGTTTTTCGATAGGTTTCATACAGCGATTCAATTTTATCCAGATAAGGTTTTTCTTTTCCCCAGTTTTGTGTCCCTATTTTAGAAGTTCCCTTGAATAAAATATGTTCCAGGTAATGCGCCAATCCTGTTGTGGTCGAAGGATCATTTTTGCTTCCCGCACGTACCGCAATATAGGTTTGAATGCGAGGGGCATCTTTGTAGGAAGACAAATATACGGTAAGTCCATTTTGAAGGGTATATATTCGGGCCCCAAGTGGATCGTTGGTATAGGATTTATAAGAAATTCCTCCACTTTTGTATTCTTGTAATTTATATTTATCTGTCTGCCCAAAAGTGGGGAAAAAGATAAGCGCAAAGAAAAAGGTACTAACTAATTTAGAGAAATAATTCATGACTTTTTTATTTAAGATTTTGAGCAATTACCGATAAGCAAAATTGTTCTGTATAAGAATTAACAACCATGAAACGGTAGTACTTTTACTAATTTTCAACGTATCGTCCGCTAAGTTAAAATTTAAACTCATAACTTAAAACGGACTTCCGGTATCAAATAATTAATAATCCATGTCTAACCCAAGTTTCTTCTTCAGATCTGCAACAATCGGATATTTTTCAATCATGTGCTGAAGTTTTTCTGATTGGGAATATGGTTTGCGTTCTATTGGTTTATCCATAACAGAAATTTCCAACATGATTAAAGAATTGCTTAGCTTCCTTCTCAAAAAATCCAACAATTCAGGTTTAAAAGAATTGAGCTGATCAACTTGGACTAGATTATCCAACGATATTTTTATGGTATAATCTTCTTCTAACGTCAATTCCCGATTGGCCAAAATGATGTATTCGCTGGTCTTCCCTTCTGTTTTGAAAGTGTCTGCATACTGCATCCAATAGCCTTTCAATGCCGACAATTCAAAAGGTTTGTTTATTCTGACCCCCGTATCTACTATTACTTTTTCTTCCTCCCGGACAAGTTGCGTTTGGTTTTTCAAAGATGTCAACGAAGGCAGTTTAAGACCCGTAGATTTCAAATCTGTTTTTTCCAGTTTAGGAATAAACGCTGCAGTCTGTTGATTGTTGGTTGGGGGAAGGGTCTCTGTGATTTTCAGTGAACCACCGGAGGAATTTAAATTTTGTGCTTTGCGATTGTCGAGGGCAATTAGGCTGTCACTTTTTTTTTTACCTCTCCGGAGGTGATGGACTGCGCCAATTGTATGGCTTCTGTCAAATAAGCAATTTTTATCAATGCCAACTCAACGATCAATCGGGGATTTTTACTTCCTTTATAATGCATGTCTGTATGACTAATGATCGTGAGGCCAGAAAGCAGAAACCCAATTGGAATTTTTTCACCTTGCAGCTGATATTTTTTTTGTATATCCTCTGCTACTTCCATCAGTTTAATTGTTGCAGCATCTTTGCAAACCAACAGATTCCGAAAATGTTCCCCCAAACCTACTATGAAATTATGTCCATCAAAGCCTTTGCGAAGAATTTCGTCAAACGTAAGAAGCACATTGGATGAATCTTGTGCGTACAAGAAATCCGTCATTGTAAAGTAATAGTCGTAATCAAGGATATGAAGGTTTTCCGCAGTTGCTTTATAGGTAACATTATTGCCACAAAACGTCACAATCATGTCAAACATTGACAATGCATCCCTCAATCCTCCATCTGCTTTTTGGGCAATCAGGTGAAGGGCGGCCGGTTCGGCGGTTACTTTTTCTTTGAGTGCAATAGAAGCCAAATGATCGGCAATGTCTTTTACGAGAATTCTATTGAAGTCAAAAATCTGACAACGGGAAAGAATCGTTGGCAGGATTTTATGTTTTTCCGTAGTAGCCAAAATAAATTTGGCATAAGGTGGTGGTTCTTCCAGTGTTTTTAGAAATGCATTAAATGCCGCCGCCGAGAGCATGTGCACCTCATCGATGATGTATACCTTATATTTCCCCGTTTGAGGAGGTATGCGCACCTGATCGACCAGATTCCTGATATCGTCTACGGAATTATTGGAAGCCGCATCAAGTTCGAAAATACTGAAGGATGCATTTTTATTAAAACTCTCGCAGGAAGCACATTTATTGCAGGGCTCTGTGTCCGCAGTAAGGTCAAGACAATTAATTGCTTTGGCCAAAATTCGGGCATTGGTAGTTTTTCCTACGCCCCGAGGTCCGCAGAAAAGAAAAGCCTGCGCAACATGATTGTTCTTGATGGCGTTTTTAAGGGTCGTTGTAATATGCGACTGCCCTACTACACTTTCAAAAGTAGAAGGGCGGTATTTACGCGCTGAAACAACAAAATTTTCCATCAACGCAATTTACTGAAACCAAATTAATCCAGGAGCACTTTTTCAGGAATAGTTATCCATATTTGTTTAAAACCAGGTTTGTATATTCTTAAAAAAAGGCAATAATATGCTTATCAGTCTTTTAATTTCAGTAGAAAATTTCCTGGAAGGCTTTATTTCTCTAAGGTTGCAATTTGCACCTCCGGTCAAAAGAACATTGGTAGAACAAGCCACATGAAGGAGTCCGACAAAGCATTTTTGACCATAGTGATAAGATTTATTATATTTGTCCTCCCAAATGCAGATAAGGATAGGTTACCACGAGGTAAACGGTTGTGTATCTTGTCGGATGGAGGATCGTTTTTACATAAAAAATTGGGGCTGACCGGAATTGACAGCATGTGTAAAAATGTGTAAGCATGTCAGGTGTTGTGAGTATTACCTGTAACTAAAACTTTCACAACAATAATTGGCGAAGAGCAATCTTATGCCCTTGCTGCTTAATCTAGGTATTTAGCAATTGCAAGCATCTCTCGGTTCTCCGTTTCCCGGAACCGGCTCAGAGGTGTCGTAAGGGAGACTGGTTTTAGCGTATGGTGTTGTCGTTAGAATGAGAAACCAATACCTAAGGAGTACGTTGAGTGTCTTTGTTCTGCGTGCCCCCGACAACAAACAAAGAATAAGCATGTAGAAAGCCCATTGTTTATCTTGTCTGGACCAGGGTTCGAATCCCTGCAGCTCCACCAACAAAACCCGTAACATACACTTAATAAGTTGGTTACGGGTTTTTAATTTTAATTCGGTAACGTAATCCCAGCAATCCCTAATGTCCCGCTATTTTAATAAGATTCTGCTTACAAGTATTATTTACTTTTAGTATATTTACTTTATGGAGGTAACTATTGACTTGAAATTCGAGCAATTAAAGGAGTTAATTAAACAACTTCCGGCTTCTCAATTGAAAAAATTGAAGGCAGAGCTTTCTGATTCTTTTTTAAAAAAGAAAGCGAAAAAAGACGTCAATAAACTTCAGGATTTTTTATTACAAGGTCCTGTGATGTCTGATGAGCAATTTGAAGCCTATCAGAAGAACAGGAAAGACCTAAACGTATGGCGGAAAAAAGCTATATAGTTTGTCTGGATACTTCGGTACTTATTGACTATTACCGCAAAAAAGACAAATCCAAATCTCTATTTTATAAACTCACCAAAGAATACAGTTTGTTTGCAGTCTCTGCTATTACAGAATATGAAATCTATTCAGGGAGCAATCCAGAACAAGATAAATTTTGGGATGATTTTTTTAAGTTGATTTTAGTACTTCCTTTCGATTCAGAAGTAAACAAAATCGCCGTTAAAGTTGCGAGAGAATTAAAAGCAAAAAACAAGTCAATTGAAATTCCAGATTTGTTTATTGCCTCTACTGCTTTGAAGAATAAAGTTATGTTGGCCACACTAAATAAAAAGCATTTTGAGAGGGTGTTAGGATTGGAGTTATTGACAGATAATGCTTAATTAAGAATGAAAAAGCTCCGCTGTCACAAGTCTCCAGACTTGTGACAGCGGAGAAATGCCTGGACTTTTATCTACCCTGTAGAGTTTGTAAATGAAGTTGCTACTCCATCCCCGCTGGCGCAAGTCTCCAGACTTGTGCCTAATAAAATGTAGCCCTCTGGGCGGTTAGATCGTAGCTGAATACCAATAAGTATCTCCACTACCCAAGGTCAGCAATCTTGACAATGCCAAATAAATTGGCACTGCTGTATGGATAGTTTTCTTCCGTTAAACTCAAGCCCGCCGCTACTGGATTCATGTGAATATAATCTCTTTTCTGATTAATAAATTCGATACTAAAACAATCTTTTGGTTGATTATCCTGAATCCAAAATTGAAAATTTGCATTATTACAATTAAATTTAGCAAAATATTTAAATAAGTACAACATCCATTCTTTTCTGCTCTCCTGGGGGTTTTCCTCAATCATTTTATACATTCTTTTTGCCATATAACTTTTAAAATCTCCAAGCAATTGCCCCAAATCTCTCTCTTCTTTTGCTCGGCATATCAAATGCAAATGACTTGGCATTAAACAATAACAAAATACTTCCAACCCTTTATTGTCAATACAATAATTCAGATTATTTAAAAGTTCGACCGCATATTCTTTTCGGGTAAAAACATCTATCCAACCCACAACGGTTAGCGTAACGTAAAATGTACCTCCTGGGTAAAATTTATATTTTGCAGACATGATTAAAAAAATAAAAAGCATCGCTCAAATTTACTGCTAAATTCGACAACACAAAATTGATAGTTATTACTTAAATTAGGCTACAGTTTAACCGCCCTGAGGGCTACATTTTATTAGGCACAAGTCTGGATACTTGCGCCAGCGGGAGTTTCATAATTACAGGTGCTGTGTCAGGGGACACAGCAAAATTTATATTTTGCAGACATGATTTAAAAAATAAAAAGCATCACTCAAATTTACTGCTAAATTCGGTAACACAAAATTGATAGTTATTACTTAAATTAAGCTACAGTTTAACCGCCCTGAGGGCTACATTTTATTAGGCACAAGTCTGGAGACTTGCGCCAGCGGGTTTCGCCTTTGTTTGCGTCCTCAAAAAAGACAAAAGCAAAAAAATCATGGTATATTTTTTAAACCTGGAATAGTATTTTCTATTACACTTATTTTTTTCTCATTTTTTGTAATATTGGTAAAAGCTATCCTTTTAACGTTTCGCACTGTACAATTGTAAAAGGAAATTTCCACATCTTCGTCCAACATCGCAAAAAAGGCATCTCCATTGCCGATGAAAGAACAATTATAAAAATGAAAAGGATTGTACATCTGCTCTCCAAACGAATAGACATTAATCCTCCCACTTGGATCAACATGAGAATACACTTCAATTAAATACTTATGATATTGAGATTGTACTCTCTTAAAAGTAATATTTTTGAAATGAACAGTTCTACCTAGTGATTCTAGTCTACTTGGTAACCTTAAGTCAATTCCTTCTGTAGAAATAATGGTCCCAGGTTGTCCAAGAATAATTACTTTACCAATAAATCCCCAATAATATGTGTTCCTACTACCGCAAGTGAGCAAATCATCCGTAAAGGTATATGTACCTTTTTCTAAAACTATTTCCATACTGTCTAATACAACTGGAGTACTATCGGAATTTACCAGATGAATTGTATCTAGTATTGACATCATCGAAATTTCCGCACCGGAAGCAAGATCTATTCGATAATATGGAGTCTGGCCTGAAATAAATCCAGTTGAAAGAAAAATAAAACTAATT
>DATHPH010000284.1:0-4731 GCA_035484095.1 Cytophagaceae bacterium
CAAATGGATGAAAGCAGAAAACCTGAAATCTCAAATGGTCATGCAAGTGCACGATGAACTAGTATTCGATGTTCATGTGGAAGAAATCGAAATAATGAAAAAAAATGTATCGTCATTCATGAAAAATGCCATTGATATGGGTGTTCCAATGGAAATTGGCCTTGGGATAGGTAAGAATTGGCTGGAAGCGCATTAAGAATAACTCTTTTCCGGATGTGCCACTTCTTCGTATACCATTGTTAAAGAAGATTCATTTTTCTCGATGGAAGTAATGCTGACTGTCCTCATGAAATTATCACGGTTCATTACTAAATCATTTTCTTGATCACCCTCGCCGGCATGTTTGTGAAATTGTCTTATACTTTCAACATCATTTCTGTAATCGGAAGAAAGCCATCGTTGAAACCATGTTTTCCTTTTCGAAATTACCTCTTCCGAATAAAGCGTAACGGAAGACCAGACATGAGGGAGATCAGATGAATAAGGGATAACATGAATCGTATTACTATCCCATCGAAGTTCCCACAAATCTGCAAGCTCTATTAGGATCAACGTGAAAGGTTCAATACCCTTAAAGTCGTAGTCCTCCACAAATTTTTTTATGCTATCAAATGAAAAATAATCCAGCAACATAAGACCACGACTTTTTTTATAAGGAGGAGTCGGTGTGTGTTTCTTAAAACCTCCGTTCAACAAACAAGCCGTTCTATCCCCTGAATACGCTATCCAGGAACCTCCTCCTAAAGGATCTTTAGGAAAAACAATATTTTTGCCGTGAAGAAAATATTCTTGTGGCAATAAGGCCGATGGTCTTATCGTTTTTTCATCCCGACTTGAGGTTAAGATAAATCCCCCGTTATTTTTGGGTAAATACGTTACCGTACACATGATTTTGTTGTTGATGACGAATGGTGGAAGTCGCCAAGCCAAATTCCGCCGGCAATGTCAATTCCGAATTTATTTCTTTCATGCCTATTTTAATCAACGCCATGTGGTGAATAGTATGCTCGATGTTATACACCAATTCTCTTTCAAAAGTAGTAGACAGAGAGATATTATTCTCCGAATCATAAGCGACCTCCAACGTAAGCAGTTTTGGGGGGTCCGCTCTTTCTATTTCAAATAATATTTTATTTATACACTGAATAGAAAATTCTCTACTCTCCTCAATCATTTTATCGCGAACTCTACGGTCGTAATTGACAACATATTCCTCAAGGCCATGCATCAAACATTGATAAAATTCTATTACATGTCTTACGTGTTGCCCAATGCTCGATCCTGAAAGATTTTCCAAAGGTCTTTTATAATCAACATGAGATAACAGGTCAATGGCGTACGTCAGTTGACGAAGTACCGATTCTGTCTGTGATAATAGGGGTTGGTTCATTGCTTTAGATTGTTAATTATTAGAAAACAATTATCTGTATTTTAATCAATGTGTAATATCAGGGAAGGTATCCCATTTGATTTTATATTTTTTTGATATTAAGCCCAAGGCGAAAATAATTTATTTACATAAGGTATTTGATGTTTCCGAAGAAATAATATCACAAGACAGGCCACCATGGTAATAATGGCTAACGTAAACAAATATCCACCGTCGTCTTTTACACTAATTCCAAGCACTGTGAGATGCGAAAAAATTGCACCCGACATTATGCCAGTACCAATCAACGCTCCAGCCCATGAATAAGTTCGTGTCAGGAGGAGAATGGAAGCAATTAATTCTACCACTCCGGAAACATATCTCCCCCAAGGTTCTATTCCAACTTTACTAAAAATATAAATGGACTCTTCCGCTCCGGAAAATTTAAAGAATAACGTTTGAAACATAATAACGGCGGCTATAATTTGAGCACTCCAGGATACGAAATTTTGTTTGGTGGCGAGTTTGTGTACCATTTTTGACGTTTTTTATTTAGTGATAGATTTCCAATTTATATCTGCTTTTTTATTTAAATTTTTTTCATCCTTATTCCATTCATTCAAGGTGTTATTAAAAAATGAATTATAAAAGACAAAAAGTTTTCCGTTTGTAATTTTAAATGTCTCCGGATTAATAGTCACCTTTTCTCCTTTCTCACCCATCGCATAAGCACACCAACCTCCATAAGCAGGTTCGTATTTTTCAGGTTCCAGTTTAAATTTATCAAGATTGGCTTGTGAGCAGAACAGGTACTTAATTCCTTTGTATTTATATTGAAAAGCAGCCTTCCCTTTTGTTGGCTTATTTGAAAAATAACTTACCGGATCATATCCGTTCAACAATATTCCATTTTCAACATTGAAATTTTTTTTCCTTGATTCTTCTTCTTGAGCCAATAATTCTTGACAGAAATTAACGCTGATAAAAACCAGTAAGGCTATTTTGTAAAAATTTTTCATAACAGATTTTATATATTTGGAATCCAATGTAAATGCGGTACTATATAAGTAGAAGCAACGTAATAAACGACAAGGTTAACAGGAAATTGATATAAATAAGCAGTGATCACTGTAATAATACTCCGATATATATTAGCCATTTTAAATCCATACAATTGCAGATAGGCATAAATATTATATACAACCATCCCCAGGGTGTAGATTGGGATCAGGATGTGTTTTGTCCCTGGCATAAACTCAATAAAAGGGATCAGAATAACAAGAAATAATAATTGCTGCGCTGTTATGAAAGTGTTAACAATAAGATTCTCTGCAAAATTTAAACCCGAGTCTCTAAAGAAGAGAAAAGAAAAAAGCGAAAATACAGGGATGGCAACTAAGTTCAGAAGTGTGGCATAATCTTCCGCAAATCGGAAAAACCCATCAAAAAATATTTTATGCTCGGATAAGAAAGCAACCTGATATGTATTTGCATCAACCGAGGTGAGTTCTTCACTATGAAAAAACCGATACCTCAATGATAACACAACAATAATAGCACCTACAAGAATAAGATATTTAAAGGGGGGATAAAGACTTAACCTTTGCCCATCGAGCACATGTTTAATAGCAATTCCAGGTCGAATCGTTAATTCTTTTACGGTATACGGTAATCCCTTTTTTTCCAGATGGAAAGCAGAAAATATCAATTCAGAAGCAAGGGTCTTTATAGTGTAACGACCATGAAGTGTTTTCTGCCCACATTCAGGACAAAAGTTCCCTTCATATACTGTTTCACAATTTGGACAAACCATTCTTCAATAATTTACTTTTAACCATACAAAACTAATACGAATTCGGGAGAAAATTGTGTCAGCAAGACGACAGAATATAAAAAATAAGGTTACCGCTTTAATGTAAATTTTAGGATTAGTCTCACGAATGCAGGTTCCTAACTATCTTTCATTTTCCTATGCTTATAGTTCTGATGACGGGTCTTTTTATGAATTTTTTTTATTTCATGCTCACTCTTATTGTGAAAATCATCCCAATGTTTATCATAGTCGTCAATCGTTTTATATTGTTTTGTAAGTAAAGCCGATTGAGCTCCTTTTCCATCATTTGAAATAATCCCCTTGCCCTTTTTTAATTTATTTTTTGCGGAAACAATATCATTGTTTTCCGCATCCACAATAGCAGACTCTAAAAGATCGTTGCTACTAAAGTAAATTATCTTTTCTAAGACAGCTTCACTGGTTGTTTTATCACAGGTATCCAAATTGTATTGAGGGCTCAAAACATTCATCCTTTTTTGAATCATTTTGGTATTGGTAATCATGTTTTCATACACCAGTGAAGTGTTGAAAAGTACAGGAGTGTCCAGTTTTTTCAGAACATTAAATTTCAATAAAATTCCATTTGTCTCATTTGGGTGTACCTCATTTAAGTCAATTACCACCATACCGTTTACAAGCGTATGGTGCTGACCATTTACGTTTGTCAATTCCAGATAATCTGATGGGAACTCGATGCTAAGACTTACATTTTTAGCTACCACAGATAAAAGCGTTTTTACTTCCATCCCTAATTCTTTGGAAGCATCTTCAGCGTTTTCTATATAATAATAATGACCTCCCCCAGCTTCTGCCAAATCGTGCATAAGCACTTCGTCAAATTCATGACCAAGCCCGAAAGATGTTAAGGTTATATTGTTTTTAGAACTATACAATTTGACCATCCGTTCCAATAGATAAAAATCTGTAATCCCTTCATTGGGAATTCCATCGGACATTAAAAATACTTTGTTGATTTTAGTGGAATTATACGTTGATTTTACTTCCGTAAAACCAAGATCCAACCCTGCACTTATATTTGTAGCTCCTCTGGGATGTATGTGGTGTAACTTTTTCTTTAACTCCTCTTTATTCCTGATTGGCTCTGAGCCATGAAGCACTTCTGCTAAATGATCGTAAAGCACAATCGACATATTGTCCGTTGAATCCAAATGATCTATCAGGTATTCAAGGGCTATTTTACCAAAGTGAATTCGTTCTCCTTTCATAGAATGACTTCGGTCAAAAACAACGGAAATATTTAACGGAATCCTTTTCCCCAGAGAACACCCTTTTAGGTCAAGATAGAGATAAACCGATTTTTTGTTTGGGCAAAGATAAATATTATCAAGAGCAGTTTTAAGTTTAACAACGGTATCGTTGGGACTATAATTTCCTGCGGCATTATTAGCACTGGTTTGCGCCAATAATGGAAGTGGCAACCACATTGTCAGAATACAGATCAACCTATGCAAAGGTCTCCCATTTTTGAATCCGTTATTCATAAGAACACCTTTTTAACTGTCGTGCA
>DATHPH010000285.1:0-4171 GCA_035484095.1 Cytophagaceae bacterium
AAAACTATGCAGAAACGGATATAACCTTTTCTTCGCAAATTAATATTTTCACAGGACACAATGGTTCTGGAAAAACCAATTTATTAGATTCTATTTATTGTCTATCCCTGACTAAAAGCGCATTCAGCCAAACTGAAAGCAATTCCATCCGACACAAAGAATATTTTTTTTCTCTTTTGGGCCATTTTTTTAAAGCAGAGAATCTTTATTCTGTCCAATACGATTTAACAGGGTTAAAAAAAACATTCCGACTCAATAAAAATCCTTACGAAAAACTTTCTGAACATATTGGAGCATTTCCGGTTGTCTTGTTCACTCCAAATGATACCGATATAATAAGAGAGGGCAGCGAGGAACGCAGGAAATTTTTTGATACCATTATTTCCCAGTTAGACCCTTTATATCTTTCCGAGCTTATCCGTTACAATAATCTTTTGAAACAACGCAACAGTCTGCTGAAACAATTTGCCGAAAAAAATACAATTGATAAGGAGCTCATCGATTCCTACAATTATCAGCTGCTGAAATCAGGGAAAATGGTTTACGAAAAACGAAAAGCCTTCATGGAAGAATTTACCCCCCTTTTCAGAGCACATTACTTAAATCTTTCAGAAGAAAAAGAGCAACCGGAGCTTTTGTACCAATCTCAACAACATGAGGCGGAATTTGAAAACAAGTTTATCCATAACTTAAATAGAGATATCCTGCTGCAGCGAACAATAATGGGCATTCATAAGGACGACTATGGATTTACCCTGAATGGATATCCCGTAAAAAACTATGGCTCACAGGGTCAACAAAAATCATTTGTGATTGCCCTTAAGCTGGCCCATTTCGATATTATCAAAAAAAACAAAAGGTTAAAGCCTATCCTCTTACTTGACGATATATTTGACAAACTGGACGACCGCAGAATTGGAAAACTGATGGAAATGGTAGCACAGGAAACGTTTGGACAATTATTTATCACCGATGCAAGACCGGAGCGTACTGAAAAAATATTTCAACATGTGCAAGCAGAAATACGTATCTTTCATATTGAAAATGGTGTAGTGAAAGCTGAAAAGAACTTTTTTGAAGAAAATTAAGCTTATGATCATTTAAATATTAATATGAAAAAAAATTATTATACCAAACGAAAAGCGGAAGTTTCTCCTTTAAAAGAAGCGATTGAGGAAATGTTGAAAGCTTATAAAATTAATGGGAAAGTAAACGAAACCAGAATAATTGAATCGTGGGGAGCACTGATGGGTAAATCCATTGCCATGCGTACAACTGATTTAAAATTCCGATATAAAAAATTGTACGTTACGCTTAACTCAGCTCCTTTGCGGCAAGAGCTTACAATGTCAAAGTCAAAGTTAATTGAACTTTTAAATAAAGATTTTTCGGATAAAGTAGTAGAAGATGTTATTTTTCTCTAAGCAAAATTATTTTATTCGATTTTGTTCATTTTTTCTTTCACCACTTCCAATGCTTTTTTCATTTTCTCCACATCTACAGCAGCAGCATTCTGATCTTTCCTGTTTTGTTCCTGCAAACGTAAAAGCTCTGTCAAATCAGTTTCGTTCTTCTTTACTTTCGTGTCTAAATCAATTTTTGCTTGTTTGTTTTTTGCAAGATCTTTTGCCAATCGCTCCCCCTCGTTGATTCTTTTTTGCTGAACTTTTATTGCTTCCGTCAATGCTTTTTTCTCTTCTTCTGTTTGTGTCTGTCCTTCTGCGGCTTGTTGAACATGTTTGATTGTTTCCACATTAGACAATGCTGTTTTTTGCTCTGCCAAATTATTATCGATCTCTCTATTTAAACGTGCATAGTCCTCTTTATTAATTTTAAGTTTAGCCTCCAAATCAATCTTTGTTGATTTATTATTTTCAATTTTTGTAAGCAAACTACTTCCTTCGTTTACTTCTTTTTCATGAATTTTTGTAGCTTGTTCTAACGCTCCTTCTGCGTCCACAATCTGACGGTTTACATCATCTTTGTAGGCATTCACTGCAAATTCATATAGCATTTTTTCGGCACCCTTATACGGAGCTTCCGATTCATGCGTAACAAATTTTGCTCCTAGATCGATCGCCCACCAAACTCTCGTGCCTGTATGCGAAACTTCTACCAAAGAAATTACTTGACAGGGATAATCACTAATGGCTTTCATCTCGGCAGCCTGCACCATAATCAAGCCATTATTGGAAGAGGTTTTCCCATAATTTTTCAAGTATTTCAACCATAGCTTTTCTACTTCCTTTTTGTCCAGGTCTAATAGAACATACATACCACTTCTGGAAATTTTCTCTATCATTTCTGAAGATTCATGTATTTTTATTCGTTGAGCAAAGGTGGTATTGATCGAAAATAATAGAATGAGTACAATAAAGGAGTTGCGCATTTTTTATAACTTATACGTTTATACAACCATACGATGGTTTGCTTTGCAAATTAACACCAAATATACGACTATAAAAATATGAGGAAGAATATTCTTATCACCGGTGGTACAGGACTAATAGGTTCAAGACTTGCAGAATATCTTCGTTCGAGTGGCTATAATGTCTCCATACTCAGCAGGCATAGAGGAGATGGCCGTATTACACAATATCGATGGGATTACAAACTAGGTTATTTGGACGAGGCAGCAATTGCAAATGCCGACTACGTAATACATTTGGCAGGAGCCGGAGTGTTTGATAAAAAATGGACTGCTGAATACAAAAAAGAGCTCGAAGAAAGTCGTATCGCTACTACAGAATTATTAGTTGAAAAAATCTCTTCGGTCCCCAATACCATACAAGCCGTGCTCTGTGCTTCTGCGATTGGTTTTTATGGACAAGACACCGGAGATGTCTGGCAAACAGAAAATAGTATATCGGGGAAAGGCTTTCTTGCAAGTCTTACTAAGAAATGGGAAACCGCCGCTGATCAAATTGAAAAAACCGGCATAAGGACTGTAAAGATACGACTGGGTATAGTGCTCTCCGATAAAGGAGGAGCTTTAATGGCGTTAGCAAAACAAGTAAGCTATTGGGTAGGTGCTCCCGTAGGAAGTGGGCTTCAATATGTTTCGTGGATTCACATAGACGACCTTTGTGCTTTGTTATTGTATGCTATTGAACATGAACATATAAAAGGCACCTACAATGCGGTTGCTCCTGAACCGGTAAGCAACAAAACTTTTTTGAAAAAAATTGCTTCAATATTAAAAAAGCCTCTCTGGCTACCCAATATTCCACCATTTGTCTTGAAAATTATACTTGGAACCGAACAAGCCTCTATTATTTTAGGAGGAAACCGTGTTTCAGCTAAAAAAATAATAGAGTATGGTTTCAAATTCAATTATCCTACCCTTCCTACTGCTTTGACGACATTACTAAAAAAAGATAAATAAACACTAATTTGTAAACTTATGAAGAACTAACCACGTTTAAAATTATAGAGAATAGTGTATAAATTTTTTAAAGAATGAACGATTATAACGAAAAAAGAGAAACCTTCGACGAAGGAAACAACTCAACAAATAATTCCACATCGGAACAAAAATTAACAAAATTACAAGAACAAAAAAAAACGCTACCTCCGGAAGAAGAAAGCAGAATCAGAAAAGCTTTTAAGGACAGAGATTGGAATGAAATTAAAAGTGCCGACTCATGGGCGATCTTCAAAATAATGGGAGAATTTGTGGAAGGGTTTGACAAGCTCGCCAAGATCGGACCTTGTGTTTCGATATTTGGTTCGGCACGTACCTCTCCGGATAATCATTATTATGAAATGGCAGTTGAAATTGCAGCCAAACTCGTACGCCATGGATACGGCGTCATTACAGGTGGTGGTCCCGGTATTATGGAAGCAGGAAATAAAGGTGCATTTCTGCAAGGAGGAAAATCCGTTGGATTAAATATCCATTTGCCCTTTGAACAAACGCATAACCATTTTATCGACCGAGACAAAGTAATCGATTTCGATTACTTCTTTGCCCGCAAAACAATGTTTATTAAATATTCTCAAGGGTTTGTAGTAATGCCGGGAGGCTTTGGCACCTTGGATGAACTTTTTGAGGCCATCACCCTTATACAAACAAAAAAAATAGGAAAATTTCCAATTATTCTGGTAGGTAAAAGTTATTGGCAAGGTCTGATCGATTGGATAAAAGATACCATGATACAAAAAGAACGCA
>DATHPH010000286.1:0-1909 GCA_035484095.1 Cytophagaceae bacterium
AAATGAAGACTTTGAAACCTTGTTTCCTAAACTTTTGTCCACAATCCGGGGCTTTCCCAGTCTTGTATATTTGGACCAGAACGGAATCAAATTTTTATCGGACAAATATCTGTTAGAACTAGAGAACACGACTCAGACTGATTTTATTTATTTTGTCTCGGCATCCTATTTCTGGCGATTTGGAGATAAAAAAGAATTTAAAATGCATTTGGATATTGATATGGCGGATGCGAAAAAGGATCCATATCGGCTAATACACAGAAATATTATTGAGCAGCTAAGAAAAAAATTACCGCCTCAGACGAATTTAAAATTGTATCCTTTCTCTTTAAAAAAAGGCGCCAATATATATGGTATAATATTCGGTGCTTCGCACGCTCGAGCTGTAGACAAATTCTTATCGCTTGTTTGGAATAGGAATAAGGACAATGGCCAAGCGAATTTCGATATCGATGAAGATTCAAAAAAAATACAACCCGACCTTTTTGAAGGAATAAAAATGAAAAAAATCGATTCATTCAAGTCTCTCCTTCGGAGTGAGGTATTGAGTAAACGGTTGACGACCAACGCTGAAGTTCTTAATTTTACCTATAGAGAAGGGCATATCCCTAGACACGCCGCAGATACTCTAAAACAGATGAAATCTGATAGACTAATCGATTATGAAGGATCATCGCCAATGATTACATATGAAAATGTTTATAAATTGAAAAGAATTATTCAATATAAAATTAACTAACATGGCGCAATCAAGTATCGAATGGACAGAAATGACGTGGAACCCTGTAACCGGTTGCACAAAAATCTCTGCCGGATGTAAATACTGTTACGCTGAATTGATGGCTAAACGGCTACAGGCAATGGGTGTTGAAAAATATAAAGACGCTTTCTCAGTGACCTTACACGAGGATGCCTTAAAAATTCCTTACTCCTGGAAAAAACAAAAAATTGTATTCGTCAATTCGATGAGCGATCTTTTTCATCCGAAAGTGCCGTTGCCATTTATTCAAAAAGTGTTTAAGGTCATGAATGAAAACCCCCAGCACACTTTCCAGGTGCTAACTAAAAGGGCTGAAAGGCTATTTGAAGTCAATGCTGAAGTAAAATGGTCTCACAATATTTGGATGGGAGTTTCAGTCGAAAACGAGAAAGTAATTTCAAGAATAGATTGGTTGCGGAAAACAAAAGCAAGAACCAAGTTTCTTTCGTGTGAGCCCTTAATAGGTCCACTTAAAAACATGAATTTAACAGCTATAGATTGGGTAATTGTTGGTGGGGAAAGCGGCAGAACTCCAAGGCCAATGAGTGAAGATTGGGTTTTAGATATTATGGATCAATGCTCGTCTGCAAATGTGCCGTTTTTCTTCAAACAGTGGGGCGGTCCTAATAAAAAGAAATCAGGCCGATTGCTCAACGGCCAGACTTATGACCAAATGCCAACCCAAAATAAATTTGCGACCAAATCAGCCAATTGACTAAGGTTTTTTATCTAGCCTTGCTTGAAGAAGATTCATGTCCATTCCTATTTTACTATGCATTACATGGGCATAAATCATTGTTGTAGCCAATTTGGTATGTCCCAGTAGTTTGCTAATGGTTTCAATAGGAACCCCGTTTAAGAGGGTAACAGTGGTGGCAAATGTATGTCGTGCCAAGTGGAAAGTCAGCCGCTTCTTGATTTCACAGATTTCACCGATCAGTTTAAGGGAGCGGTTCATTTCCTGATTACTAATCCGAGGAAAAACAGTTCCCCATTTTTCAGTGTTGTCGCGGGCTTGAAACTGGTCAAGAATTGCAGCAGCCGGTCGAAGCAGGGGGACATTCACTGGAATCGCTGTTTTCTTCCGGCTGGTTTTGATCCATTTCATTCCATCTACGCCCACCATGATATTTTCCGGTTTAAGCATAA
>DATHPH010000287.1:0-2760 GCA_035484095.1 Cytophagaceae bacterium
ATCTGCATTCTCTTTGTATGGAATAATGATTGCCGGACTTTTGTATTGGAACTACAACCAATTTCAAGAACAAAAACTATTGCGTAAAAGCATCGAAAGTCTGCAAGAAAGTCTTCTTCAGGCTTCTAACAACAAAGGGACTACAAAAAACGATACCGTATTTATTGTAAAATATGTAGACAAATCTGAACTCTTATCGCTAAAAGAAGACGGTAAAAATTTAAACGGTAGCAAAAAAGGGTCGTCTCAAACAGCTTATAAGAATAGTAACTATAGAGGCCAACATGATTCTTCTATTTCAGACAAATTAATGGATGCCACTAGTGATTCAAAAAATAATACTACCGATGGTCCTTCTGCAACATCGAAAAATCAATTTATAGACAATAAAAAACAACGCTCAAATGATTTTTCGGAAAGTTCATCCAATAGGAATCAGAATCCTAAAGAGGATTTAAACAATAAGGATCGTTCTATTTCGGCTCTACAAGACAACAATGATTATTTTTCAAAAAATGTTTCCCAAAATGACAATGGAACCGATTCGACTGTTTCTTCTTCCAATCAAAAAAATGCCGTCGCTAATCCAACCCAAAATGAAAAAAATAATGCGTCCCAATTGACCTCCACTCCTTTCATGACAAATCCGGTGACCCTTGTCAAACCGGATAGTGTAGCCGCAAAAACAATTATTCCGGATGTCGTTAGAGAAGATACTACTAAAAGAACACGACGTCAAAAAACTTCTTTTCTAAAAAACATTCACTACCTAGCAGGGATTGGAGTTGAAAAAGCAAACAGCCAATTTGGAATAGGTGTCTTAGGAGAAGTATTTTTGACCAAAAGGATTAGTTTCAATGCAGGATTTAAATATTTAAGTATAAGTAATCATTACCATGACAGAGATGATTTTAACCAAAAAACGAATACGAATTTCAATTCCATTTATTCAGACTATCAGGATACTTTAAATCTATCAAATATTCAAATGCAATACAATGTATTGCAAATTCCTGTTGCCGTGAATTACTATCTGCCTCTAAAAAATAATTTCTCTCTTATATTTTCCGGGGGGACAGATTTGGATGTATTTTCAAATTTAAAGATCCAGTGTGTTGTCAAAGGGTATTATAATCAAGATATAGAAGAAAGAAAAAGTTTAACACTTAAATATCATCCAGTGCTGTTTAACAATGTAATGTTGTCAACCGGCGTTCAAAAACAATGGAACAATATTGTAATACAAGCAAGTCCTTTTGTAAGCCCTCAATTGAAAACAGTAGAATATAAAAGAGATAATGTTTATGCGGGGCTTAGGGTGCGAATTTTATATAAATTTTAAAATGATTAAAAACTATTTATGTTTTTCACTGGGCATATTCTTATCATGCCTGTTAGGATGCAGACATTCCGCCAATGTTCCGGACCAACCTGCCATAAGTTTTTCTAAAGAAATTCAACCTATTGTTGCCAGCAATTGTGCTCAAAGCGGATGCCACGATGGTATCAGAAAATCAGCATTGCTTACTTACCAACAAATTGTAAGAAGAGTAAAACCTGGTGATGCGCATCACAGCAGTTTATATACCACCGTAATTGATTTATCAATGCCTCCGAAGACTCCGTTGTCTGACGATCAGGCCAAATCAATTTATATTTGGATTATGCAAGGGGCAAACAATAATTAAAAAGAATGAAAAATATAATCCTATTACTTTTTGTTTCTGCATTTATGTCTTCCTGTTATTTTGATAAATATGAAGAATTGTATCCGTTGGCAAACTATGTAAATGATTGTGATACGACCCTGGCTACTACTTATTCATCGTCGGTTTCGATGATTATCAATAATAATTGTATTTCCTGTCACAACAACAAGACAAAAAATGGGAACCTCGATTTGTCAAGTTATTCTTTAGTGGTCAACTCTGTAAATTCGGGAAGGTTCGTGGGTGCGATTCAACATAATACCGGCTACTATGCCATGCCTCCCAATGTAACGCTGCAACCCTGTGAAATTAATCGAATCAATAGTTGGATTCAACAAAACTTACCTAATTAACCATCTTATAATCATGAAAAAAAATATATTTTCTTTAGTTGTGATGTTGCCATTTTCGCTTTTTGCGCAGGAAGATCTTGAGAAACTAATGAAAGAACAAGAGGCCAAACCTAAAAAAGAATTCGTAACCGCAACGTTTAAAGGTACCCGGCTGATTAATATCCACACCTTAGAAACCTTGGGAAAAAGAACACTTGAGTTTAGAATCTCCCATAGGTTTGCCAACTTCAACACCGGAGCCAATAATTTATACGGCATTGAAGGACCTGCTTACATTCGTTTAGCCCTTGAGTACAGTTATAATGGAAGGCTGATGTTTGGGCTCGGCAGAAGTTCCCTTGGAAAATTCATAGATGCTTTTGCCAAATATAGAATATTGCGACAAACAACAGACAATAGAATGCCTGTCAGCGTCACCGCAGTGGCATCTGCCAATCTTACCACCCAACATAACATAGTCAACCAAGACAATTTAAATGCTCCCGAATATTACACCAACTTTTCAGATCGTTTTGCCTATATGGCTCAACTTATCATTGGAAGAAAATTCAACAGTAAATTATCCTTGCAAATTTCACCCATTTATATTCATTATAATCTGGTAAGTCAACTTATGGACCGCAACGATATTTTTGCTTTGGCCATTTCAGGACGTTACAAAGTTTCCAAACGCATTGCGATAACCGGAGAATATATAT
>DATHPH010000288.1:0-3131 GCA_035484095.1 Cytophagaceae bacterium
AATACATTACCTACCTGGGAGATGGCTTTTTCGCTGTTTCAATCATCTTGTTTTTTCTGCTTTTCATAAACATGTACGAAGCGGTTGTATTAACAACTTCCGTCTTAATTTCTTTTTGTGTAGTTCAGTTTCTAAAACTACATGTTTTCTATGAGCAGGTACGCCCGTTCAAGTATTTTTCTGAAACAACTCCTCTTCATCGTGCCGAAGGTCTGGAAATACACTTGTACAATAGCTTCCCCTCCGGTCACTCGGCACAAGCCTTTACCCTGTTTTTAGTAATTACCTTGTTTTTGAAAAACAAAAACTGGTCTCCGGTTTTTTTTAGCATTGCCTTGTTGGTCACTATCTCCAGAATATACCTGGCACAGCATTTTCTAATTGATACTTATTTTGGTGCGTTGATCGCTTCGGTGCTTACGATGTGCACCTATTTATATTTCAACACGTATACCTCGCTTCCTAAGAAAGAAAGATGGCAAAGAGGCTTGCTGCGCTAATGATCCTGTGTCCAGACAAACTACTTGTAAAATGAAAATCGGCATCGTCAGAGAATCTAAAATACCGGTAGATTGGCGAGTTCCGCTTCGTCCGGACCAATGCAAAATGTTGCTGGAACAATTTCCTCAGGTAGATCTTTATGTACAACCCAGCGATACCCGATGTTTCAGCAACAAAGAATATACTTCTTTGGGCATAAAAATGAAAGAGAATCTGCACGATTGTGATATTCTTTTTGGTATCAAAGAAATTGCCGAACACCTTCTCATTCCCCATAAAAAATATTTATTCTTTTCTCATACCATCAAAAAACAGCCTCAGAATAAAAAACTACTTCAGGCTATTCTGGAAAAGAAGATTGAGATGATTGATTACGAATGCATCAGAGATGAAAACGATCAACGGGTGATTGCGTTTGGAAAATTTGCCGGAATAGTAGGGGCCTATAATTCCTTGCGTTTATACGGACAAAAATACAAACTCTTTGATTTAAAACCTGCTTACAAATGCTACGACTACGAAGAGCTAAAATTGGAATTAAAAAAACTCCGGTTGCCTCCTCTTAAAATTGTCGTAACCGGTTCCGGCAGAGTAGGCCAGGGAATTTGCGAAGTACTCGATTTTCTGAATATCCCCAAAATATCCGGCGACGAATTTCTACGCAGCAATCCAGCTCATCCGGTATATGCGGCTTTGAATTCGGAGGATTATCATGTTTCAATAAAAGGAAAACGTTTTACAAAAAAAGAATTTCACCAACATCCGGAACGATTTCACTCCGTGTTTGTACCATACACAAAAGCAGCAGACATTCTGATAGCCGGTGCCTTTTGGCATCCAAAGGCACCTGTGCTTTTTACAAAAGAAGATATGAGGGCTTCCGATTTCAGAATTAAATTAATCGGCGATGTCACGTGCGATTTCAACGGTTCTATTCCCTGCACGATCAAACCTTCTACGATCTATGATCCGGCGTACGATTACAACCCATTTTCGGAAGAGATAGAAGCGCCCTTTTCCGATGAGAAAAATATTACCGTAATGGCAATTGAAAACCTTCCCGGTGAACTTCCGCGAGACGCTTCGTCTTATTTTGGGGATATGCTCCTTAAGAATGTATTGCCCGATTTGTTTGGCAAAGAAAAATCTCCTCTCATAGAACGCGCCACCATAGCAAGAAATGGAGTACTAACAGAAAAATTCCGGTACTTGCGAACTTATGTGAAAGGGTAGGTATTGGACGACACAACCATTAATTAATATAGATAGTAAGAAAACGAAAGTGGTTTTAAATAATTTCTTTTTTACATTTCTCATTTAGATCTATAGGTTCTTTTTATTATCCATTACTTTAACGATTTACGATTAATTTACAACGAACGCCATAAATTGGCAGATACTGATTATCCCTATTAAAAATTACGGTACTATCATTCATAATTTTATATATACTTTCATCAAATAAACTAACGAGAACTACGGTATCTGAAAATATTAAACTAATATCTCTGTCTTTAGTTATCCATTTCCCTCTATAGTTAATTCTTCATCTTTCTCATTATCCAATTGCGCTAGTATTTTCAGATAAAGATCAAATCTGTTATTATGATAAATTACTAATCTAATATTAGCACTGCTATTTGATTCGCTTATATAAGTTATTGTGGTATTGTAAATCTGTTAAAATTAAATCAATTGATTGGTTTGGTAGTTCTGTCATTAAGGATAGGCAATCACCTTTTAATACTTGGTTCAATAGAGAGTTTATACTTCTCTATATATCCATTGTTAGATTCTCTAATCTCCTTATATTGGTATATGCAGAAAAGAAACATTATACTAAATATTAAACTTATTTTAATTGTTGCCTTTTTCTTTTGGTGGGTATTTTTAAACGGGTATAAAAATATTCTTGAAATAAGCTTAATCCATGATTTTATGGAGACATATAGAAATGGAGAGATGATATCATTAAATGGGTTTATTCTAGCATTGATTTTCTTCAGTATATTCTTACATCCAGTTATTTTTGTTTCATTCTTAATATTATCAATTTTTGATATGGAACTTTTTAAATTGATATTTACATTAAAAAATATTATAACATTTCTCTATATCCCATTATTCCTGATTTCATTTTTTATATGTTTATTTTTTGCGTTAGCAGTATATAGAATCATATTGATAATGTTATTCATTTCTTTACCATTGTATTATTTATTTAGATTTGTTACAGGAAAATAAAATTAGCTATATTGTGATATTGTTTAACTCTTAAATCAATTTTTATGATAGAAATTAATAACAAAACAGAAGGCAGAAAAATACAATTCAGACAACTCGGATTAGATAAATGGAGAGATGGTATACTTTTCGGGATTGTTGATAGTATTTATAATAGTGATATGAATGGTGATTTTAAACATTCAGCCTATTTAATTGAAGATGATAAAGTATTAAGAACTTTTCGCCCTTGTTGGAGCTTTTCTGGTAACTATATACCTGTTAGACCAAAATAGGGTAAAAAAATAATGTTTAGTTTTATCTATTTTTGCAATTTAAAACCCTTGCTAGGCGTGGTATATTCATGTATTGAAAGGAATGGCTTAGTATTGCTTTTTGATTGTTCA
>DATHPH010000289.1:0-3011 GCA_035484095.1 Cytophagaceae bacterium
TATCCGTCAGGCGGATAAAAGTGTGCAAAAGCTTGACATTTATGAGTACGAACGTCCAATAGGCATTCAGATATTTGGTGACAAGATAGAAGCAATGCGGGAAGCCGCCGCAATTGCCGAAGCCGCAGGTCCTGACTTGGTAGATATAAACTATGGTTGCCCGGTTAAAAAAGTTGCCTGCAAAGGAGCAGGGGCAGGAATTCTTCAGGATCTTCCTAAAATGCAACGGATGACGGAAGAAATTGTTAAACGATGTAAAAATGTACCGGTTACCGTTAAAACCCGACTTGGTTGGGACGACAATACAAAAAATATTAAAGAAGCTGCTCAACGGCTTCAGGATGTAGGGGTACAGGCCCTTACGATACATGGCCGTACAAGAGTTCAGTTATATAAAGGAGAAGCAGATTGGACTTTGATTGCAGAAGTTAAAAATATGCCGTCAATTTCGATGCCTGTTTTTGGCAACGGGGATATTGATTCTCCTCAAAAAGCCATGGAATATAGAAATCGTTATGGTGTAGATGGCATTATGATAGGCCGGGCAGCGATCGGGTATCCTTGGATATTTAACGAAGTAAAGCACTATTTCAAAACGGGGGAATGTTTGCCCAAGCCAGATATGACGGAGCGAGTGAGAATTTGTAAAAAACATTTGCAACGCTCGATAGAATGGAAAGGAGATAAGGCAGGTATTTTTGAAATGCGGATGCATTATTCCAATTATTTTCGAGGCATTGCAGATTTCAAACCGTATCGTCAGCGATTGGTAGAAGCAAATTCATTTCATCAGGTTAATGAAATTTTGGACGAGGTTGCAGAAAAATTTGAGTTCGCTTTTTGACAAAACTATGTTAGATCTATTGAGTGAAAAGGTCTCCAGTCTATTCAGCACCAGTGTCGTCTGTATTGCTGATTTACTATCAAAAATAATCATTCTTAATTTAAATTGATACTCTTATGAACTACTTCTATTGTCTCGTTACGCTATTGTTACTACAAATGAATACGCTGGTTCATGCACAGCAATCCGGGAATTACAAAACGGTAGAGGAAAAAGAGTTTTCTGAATTGTCAAAAAAACAAAATGTTGTAGTACTTGATGTCCGCACACCCGAGGAATATAAAGAAGGTCATCTTGACAAAGCGGTTCTTATGAATTACAATTCCAACACTTTTCAACAAGAAGTAAATAAACTGGATAAATCAAAAACCTACCTGGTATACTGCAAAGCAGGTGGCAGATCTGCCAGGGCTTCTGCTGAGCTGGCCAAAAAAGGATTAGTCGTATACAATTTAGATGGCGGTATTTCAAACTGGAAAGGTAAGATTCTAAAATAAGTTGATTTTTGTAGTAAGATTATGATGGTAGTGAGTTAAAATAGTTCTATTCAAGTTTTTTTTTCTCTTCTTTCTCCGGTTTAAGTTTTTTGAGAGAATCTCGCAACGTCACATAATCCGACAGTATGAAAATAAGTGTGACAAAAGAAACAATGGCTTCAAACATTACCAAAAATTCTGCCGGTATTTTTACGGGAACTACATTCGCTACACCCATATTTGTAAACATAAGGAGACTGAGGTAAAATAGTTTAAAAAATTCTTCCAGCACATTCGTCGTTTCTTCCAACCCAGTAAAAGATGTTTTGTCCAAATGATAAACGGCTAAAAAATCAATTGAAAAAGAGAGGACGATAAGTCCGATGTTGGCAGCGATGAAAAGTAGAAAACGGTGGTAAGGCATATCAATATTGGCAATTATTACGATGCGTTTAAAACATTTAACTATGACATAGAGTACTTTTGAAAAGGAAAATAAAAAAACTACCGATAAGACAATCTCCTTAGAAGTTTTCATCTTTAGTAAAAGAAACGTGATTACACCCAAAATCAAAACTAGCAAGAACCCAACTATCAACTCTTTATATTTCATAAGCTTCTGTTATAAGGCTTGAATTTAAAGGATTTCCTTTTACTTTTCAAAGAGTAGCGGGTTAGAGTGGTTTTATTAAATAATTTGGCTTTCACTACCAATGTCTTAACTTTGGGCCAGTATATGGAAAAGAGTATTAAAGTTTTTGCCCCGGCTACCGTTGCCAATGTAACGTGTGGTTTTGACGTACTAGGATTTGCTGTAAACGACCCAGGAGATGAAGTAGAGATGAAGCTGAAGGCTACTCCGGGCATTACAATTTCCGCTATTACAGGCGACGAGGGCAAACTCACTAAAGATCCGGAACAGAATACTGTGGGTGTTTCCATTATAAGAATGCTTGCAAAACTGGGCTCCAAACAAGGGTTAGAACTGAAACTGCACAAAAAAATGCCTTTGGGCAGCGGTCTTGGATCAAGTGCAGCCAGTGCAGTGGCCGGCGTTTTTGCCGCCAATCAATTATTAGGTTGTCCCTTCAAACAAGAAGAACTTTTGCCATTTGCCATGGAAGGCGAACGAATTGCGTGTGGTTCGGCGCATGCAGATAATGTAGCACCATCCCTATTGGGAGGATTTGTCATTGTCAGAAGTTATACTCCACTTGATGTAGTGAAAATTCCAACACCAAAAGAACTTTTTGCTACCATTATTCATCCGCATATTGAAGTGCGGACAAAAGATGCCAGAAGTATTCTCCGGAAAGATTTATCATTGCATGATGCGATTAAGCAATGGGGAAATGTAGCAGGGTTAGTAGCAGGGCTTATCACGTCAGATTATGGATTGATTGGACGTTCTATGGATGATGTAGTAGCAGAGCCCTATCGGTCTATGCTCATCCCGGGTTACTACGACGTGAAACAAGCTGCCATTGATGTCGGTGCCTTGGGTGGAGGCATATCCGGTTCCGGACCTTCGGTTTTTGCATTAAGCAAAGAAGAAAAAACGGCTAAGAAAGCAGGTGAAAATATGGCAAAGGTTTTTGCTGAGTTAGGAATTGGGTATGAGGTCTATGTTTCTAAAATTAACAATGCCGGTCCACTGATACTCAATTAGTCAATTGCTTTCAATAATATTC
>DATHPH010000290.1:0-13025 GCA_035484095.1 Cytophagaceae bacterium
GGTTTTCAAGTCACCTCTGATCAATTTGATATTTTTAGCTCTGCTGTCGGAAGTTACCCCTCCGTATAAGGCTATCGCCTCTATTACACTTATGTTATCGTTTTCAAGAGGAATCACTTTACCCCCTAAAGAGCCTATTACTACTACTCTTTTGTTGGCAATTTTAGTATTCACATAAACATCGTAATAATATCTCCCATATTCAACACTAAGAAGGCTATCTGCCTGACGAATGGTATATCCAACTAGTTTTATATCGCCCACCATGGGTAAATACACTTGTCCATTCTGCCTTACAAGATACCTGATTTCTTGTACTTGTTGTGTCATATTCATATTTATTCCCGTTGCCTTCATCAACTCATAGTCTGGATCAATGATTCTTTCCCCCCTATTGGTATAAACTTTAATAGTTATGTAATCATTTCTGGAAATTACAAAATTCTTATCGGCCTCTAAATTAGCCTTCCGTATAGAATCTACTAGATACTCATATTTTGTTTTAAACATGATATTCGATTTATAAACTTTGCACGAATACAAAAGCAGAATTAACAGAAGACCCAAAAAGACTTTATCTATTTTCATTAAAAATTATATTATCTATTCAAAGATATTATTTATTTAATATTTTTTACAATTTATCCCTTTATGATAGGGCATTATTTATAGCAGTTAAGTACCTTCTTATCACGATATTTTCATCAAAATTCTCTAATATATGCTTTCTAGCCATATAGGACATTCTTAAATATTCTTCTTTAGTAAGAGTTAGTATCTGTTCCATTTTGGTTGCCAAATCCTTAGCATCTTTTACCTTACACAGAAAACCGTTAATATTATCAATCACTACTTCTTTACAACCAGGCACATTCGTAGCAATCATTGGAATACCACAGGACCCGGCTTCCAGCAAGGAACGAGGAGTACCCTCTCTGTAAGAAGGCAATACGACACAATCCGCCTGATGATAATAGGGAATAAGGTCATCTGTAAATGCATGATATTCTAATATTCCTTCTGCTTCCCATTCTTTCACTACTCCCATTCCAACTCCCAGATTAGCTGTCTCATCAATAGCCCCTACTATCTTAAACCGCACATTTAACATTTTCTTTTTCAGTATTCTGGTTGCCTCTGCGTACTCTACTATACCTTTGTCATAAAGCAAACGGGCCACCATTAAAAAGGTAAATTCGGAATTTTGCTTTAAAGTAACTGCCGGGGAGAATTTTTGTGTATTTACTCCTGAACCAGGAAGTAATTCCGTCTTTGTTCTTAACAATAGTTTTTGCTGAACAAATAATTGCAAATCATCCTTATTTTGAAAAAATACCTTTACTGGAAACCTAAACGCGAGTTTGTATAATTTTTTGGCAATATAGGAGGTAATATTTTTGTGTAAAAAAACGGTACCCAATCCTGAAACATTGTTTATTACTGGTATTCCTGCCATGTGTGCTCCAAGAGTACCATATATATTGGGTTTGATGGTAAAATGCAAAATAATGTCAGGATTATATTTTTTGTATATCTTATAAAAATGAAAAATAAGTAAAAGGTCTTTAAAAGGATTAGATCCTTTGTTTTCAATTTCAACAGGTTGATATTTACAACCAGATTCTAGCAGTAATTTTGAGTATTGATCTTCCGGAGCTATTGCTATAACTTCGATACCTTTTGACAAAAGATCTTTTACGATACCCAACCTGAAATTGTAAATGTTCCAGGAACTATTTACTACAATGGCTACACGCACGTTTCATGATTTAAATTATACTTCACCGAAAACATACATTGCACTGAGTGTAGGAGTAACGCTTCCTCCTCTTTTTTCGAGGGTTACGGCATAGGCTTGTGCTCCCTGTATGAATTTTGCTTTTTGAAGTCCCGAAAGGAAGTCCGACTCAAATACTCCAGCATCAATGGGTTGTCCATCTTTGAGTGCCCACAACTGGTATTGCATGCCTTCCGGAGCTTTTGGAAGATTACCTGCGTCTACAAATACTTCACTTGTACTTTTATTCCAGAAAACCACAGCCCGAGAATCTGGGGAGATGGCTGCCCCTTTCATGTTCACTTTTACCACAGACACGTCTCTGATTAAATCAAAATCCTCCGCCAATTGGCTTGCTCGGTAATTTGCTTTCTTAATTTGGTCTGCATAACGATTGGTTTGTTCTTCCAAAACCATAAGTTGCTGCTCTGTACTACGCCATTTGGACCAGAAATATAAAGACATACTTCCACAAACAATCATTAAGGCAACAGCTGCTGCAGTAACATAATTATAATAGAATACATTTGTAGTTTTAGTATCTTCAATGTCCGAACTACTATCCGATAATTGCGACAGTATTTTATTTTTCAATTCTACCGGAGGTTTCACCGCCACATATTCAGCATACGATTCAAAGGCTTTTTGCAAAGAAAAAATCTCCCTTTTTACTTCTGGGTGAATGGACTCCATGTGCTCCACTTCTTGAACCTCCTTTGCATTCAATCCTCCAAGCACGTATGCTTCCAATATCCCTGATGCTATGTATTCCTCTGTACTCATTTAAACATTTCACGAAGTCTTTGCATGGCAACTTTTGCCCTGGTTTTTACTGTACCCAATGGAATACCAAATTCATCCGCTATCTCAGATTGCGAATATCCCTGAAAATACATCAAATCAATTATTCGTTTTTGATCTTCAGAAAGTTTATCTATCAATTCCCTGACCCCGATATATTCAGACTTGTTCTTTTCAGAATACTGTTCATCAAATATATTTACGTTATGAATTATATCATCGGTTTTCCCAAGACGATTATATTCTTTGGAACGCACCTTGTCGATGGACAAATTTCTGGCTATGTTAAGCATCCATGTAAATAACCTACCCTTTTCTGGATTATAATCTCCGATTTTATTCCAGAATTTAAGGAAAGCATCTTGAAGTACCTCCTCCGATAACTCTTCAATCTTAACTATTTTAGTAATAATTCCATATACAGAAGATGAATATCTTTCATATAAATATTCAAACGCCTTCCTGTCTTTTCTTTTTAGGAGGTGGATTAATTCTTCTTCTGATATCTGTTTTCTAGGTGCTATAATTTCCCAAAATAAACTTTTGTACGTAAACAGAAGTCCCTTACACTCCGATTAACTTCTTATAGGATGAAGCATCCATTAAATTGTCCAACTCTTTTGAATCGTCTATCGATACTTTGACAATCCAGCCATTTCCATAAGGATCAGAATTAACGTATTCCGGATTAGTTTCTATATCAGGATTAACCAATAATACTTTTCCTGTAACCGGCATAAATAAATCTGAAACAGTTTTTACTGCTTCTACAATCCCAAATACTTCTGCGTTTTTGACTAATTGTCCGACTGTATTAATGTCAAGAAAAACAATGTCTCCTAATTCTTTTTGAGCAAAATCAGTAATACCTACATATCCTGTATTACCTTCTACTCGTATCCATTCATGATCTTTCGAGTATTTCAATTCTAAAGGGAAATTCATATTTTATTACTATTTAAATACGGGACTAAAATACTACTTTTTTTGCTAATAAAACTATTGATTTCTGTAATTTAAATATTTTCAGTATTTACTACTAACACCTCTAAACTTACTCCTTATCAATAGCCAACCACAGAACGTGTAGTATAAATTTTCTCTCCTTTTTTAAATATTTATAAACATCCCAAATCTCTGCTAGACTCCGAGGCATAATGTCTTTCACCTATATCCAACATCTTTTAGTTCTTCTTTTTAAAAAAATCTACCGTTTAATATTTTATCTTTCCCTACCCAGGTTAATATTTTGCAAAATTGTGAGCGCACATTTCTGTTGCTATTATAATATTGACGATATCGAGAAGCATTTCCTAAAAGGAAAATTTTGCTAGTCAATTTTACATTTAATGAATTATTTTTCCCCTAATCAATTGTCTACATTTTTGAATCGAAACTCTCCTGATTCATTCAACAACAAAATGCTTTTACTTAACCAATCGTTAGATTAAACCACTTTGATAAAGTAAGATGTACCAAATTTAACAGAACCAACCTTGCTATCACTTTCATAAAATTATTTCGCTTACTAAAATCCATACGAGTGCGACAGCAATAATAAAAACAAGCATTTTGTTACCATCTTTGGGAATAACCCTCACCTGACAGAAAAATCATCCAAAACAATCGCACCAATCGTTCCCAAAATAACCAACACAGTATTATAAACATTTAAATATTCAATTACTAAAATCAGTTTCTTGTATTATTTTTTTTATTAATTTGCAGTATTATTTTCAAAAAGGTTCATCAAAACCTCATACGTTGAAACATATCCGTCACATTATTTTTTTAAAAGATGTCTTATTCCTCACCTTATCTGCTTTTGGTGGACCACAAGCACACATTGCTTTATTTCAAAAAATTTTGGTTAAAAAACGTGCTTATATTTCAGAAGAAGAACTAATAGACCTCTATTCATTCTGTCAAATACTACCAGGACCTGCTTCTACACAGACGCTTACCGCCGTTGGTTTTAAAATGGGCGGTCCATGGTTGGCTTTCTTTACCTTATTAGTATGGATTTTGCCGGCATGCTTTGTGATGACGATGGTAGCAATTGGCATCACTTATTGGGTAGATCCCGAAACGCTTAAAAATACTACACGTTTCATTCAACCGATGGCTGTTGCCTTTGTAATGTATGCCGCCTATCGAATTGGACTTATGGTCGTAAAAACAAAAATCAGTTATGTCATATTTGTAATTTCTGCAGTCTTCTGCTTTTTTGTTTTGAATCCTGCCATTTTCCCGATTGTATTGCTTCTCGGGGGACTTGCAACCAGCTATCGATGGAAAAAACATCCTATTGAAGAAAAAAAAGAATCCTGGAATATTAAATGGGCGAATCTTATTTTATTTATTTCCATTTTTGTAGGCTCTGCTTTGATTGGCAAAATCACACACGCTTTACCTATTCGCCTTTTTGAAAATTTCTTTCGTAATGGTAGTCTGATCTTTGGAGGAGGTGAGGCGTTAAGTGCCTATTTCTATAAAGAATTCGTAGTCTTTAAAGGGCTTCTTACAAAAGACCAACTTCTTACTGGTTTTGTTTTCCAAAAAACATTACCTGGTCCACTATTTGCCTTTAGTTCTTATGTCGGTGCCTTGGCGATGAATGAATATGGTCTTTTAGGTCATATTCTTGGCGGGGTTATTGGCGCAATCGGCATCTTTCTACCAGGAACTATTCTTATCTTTTTCCTTATTCCAATCTGGGATAAACTAAAACAAAACCGTGTAGTAAAAGCCTCGTTGGAGGGGATTAATGCTTCCAGTGCCGGAGTAGTTACGGCTACAGGACTTACGCTTTTTTGGCCTGTTATGGACCTCCCAACTTACGAAGCAATATTGAATATTACCATCATATTAACTACAATTGCCGTCCTTATTTTTACAAAAATTCCTCCTCCCTATCTTATTTTTGCTGGTCTATTTGCTGGAATTATTCTATAGGTGAAACAATTCTCTTTCTATGCATAATTTTATTAACCTTCCAGGTAATCCAGGCAGAGCCTGCTCCTAAAACCATTCCAGCCAAAATATCGGAGGGGTAATGCACACCAAGATACATTCTACTGTACCCAACGGCTCCTGCCCATGCATAGGCCGGAACAATTACATACCATTTCGGGAAATTCAAGCTCAGCGAAGTCGCCGTCTCAAAAGCATTCGTAGCATGACCTGAGGGAAAAGACGGGTCACTTTCTTTAATTTTAGGAACTATAAAACTATACGTAATATAAGGTCTTGTTCTGTTGACGGAATATTTTAATAGAAGCGACAAAGCAGATGAAAGCCCCAATCCTACGGCCATCTGATAGGACTTATAGCGCAACTCTTTGTTCTTATTCACAATTCCCATTGCAAATACCGAGGCAGGCGCAGCAAGGCTAAAAACATAAGTAGTAGAAGAAATTTCTTTAAAAAAAGGGTCGCCAAATTTTTCTTTATTGGGGGTATTAATGATTCTCAACAAATCAATATCTACATTCTGCGCAAAAATTGGTTGGTTGAAAAAGATTACTAATAACAGAATTATTTTTTTCATATGGGATGAATTTATAACTTACCATTCTATATAAAAATAGTTTTATGATAAAAAGTTTGATAAAAACTCCCTTAGGCCGCTTTCGCCTAATCGCTTTTTTGGAAGGTGTTTCTTTTATCATTCTCCTTTTCATTGCCATGCCGCTCAAATATATGGGTGGAATACCAGAACCTGTGCGATATATAGGTATGACACATGGAGTACTTTTTATTCTCTATCTAAATCTTCTGGTGCATGTAATGTATGCTTTAAAATGGTCTATTAAAAAAGGAATCATTGCAGTATTAGCCTCCTTCATTCCATTTGGCACGTTTGTATTGGATGCAAAAATGCTAAAAGAAGAAGCATAGAGCAGAATTCCTAGATTCAACCTTTTTTTAGAATAAATTCATTTTCACACTTACTAAATAACAACGTTTCATTATTCTTCGTCTTCAATCACTAAGTCTTCTCCTTTATAATTATATTTTACAAAATTGCACCATTGACAATCTTCTTTACCACAGCCTTTGGAAAATTCAAAGTTCATTATTTTTTTATAACTGTCTTTAATTTGCGCTTTTACGATAGACACCGATATTGGATCAATCACTACTTTCTCTTTCACAAATTCTCCGTCTCTAGAAGGTTCTAGAAAATCCAGTTCTCCCGAAACCATATCAAAATTCTTTTTCTTATCGCAATCCAGAAGGATCTTATAGAAAATAATCTGCCGCCAATAATCTCCTCCAAGGGGCTCTTTATCATTTGGAGGATTTAATTTTTTCTTCCCATTTTCAGATTTTCCGGTTTTATAATCAACTACATTTACATGATTTTTTCCTTCGAATTCAATCTTGTCCAGTTTTCCTGTAATAGGTATTCCGTCGTACTCGGCTCCGTTCACTGAATATTCAGTAACAACCTGTTTATTCCATTCTTTTTTATATTGTAAATAAAGTTTCGGCAGAAAATCGTTTCCGTAATCACCTCGTCTTTCAAATTCTTTTGGTGTAAAATGTGATTGATACATTTTCATTCCAAAATGAAAAGATTCCAAAAAATATTCCAAGGATGGAAACTGTTTATCAGGAGATTCATTCATCCTTTTAAAAAGTTGGTCCATTGCATGATGTATTGCATTTCCAAAACCCATGCTTTCGCTGCGCGCCGATGGAACCCGAACGACATTTTCAAAATAAAAACGCAGAGGACAATTCAAATATTTATTTAAATGAGTCACACTCATTTTATAATTTTTCAATGCCTCTTTCATATATTCTACGTCCATCAGTTTTATCTCAGGCATGGCCAGATTTAATAGAATATCAGATTGATATTGAATCACCTCTTCATCCGGAAGATTGCAAATCTCCTTTTTAACTAAATCATTTTCCAATACTTCAGCGATAAACTGAGAGGGCTCAAGATTTTTTTTATCTCCTTCTGTAGCCGGATAGGAAAGGTAAAGTCGGTCTTTGGCCCTGGTCATAGCTACATAAAAAAGGCGTCGTTCCTCTTCCAACTTATTCTCTTCAACCGATTCTACCAGGGTATCCGGAAATTTAAAATTATCTCCGCCAGCTCTTTTCCGCTCCCATTGATTACTGCTACAACCAATAAGAAACACGTGTTTAAATTCGAGACCTTTGGAAGAATGTGCCGTTATAAAATTCACTCCATTTTCTGCAAACACTGATTGATTGATTTCAATTGGAATCCGGTGGTACTGCATCTGCTCAATAGTCTGCAAAAGATCTTTCAACTGATAACGAATATGGCGGGCAGACTCTTCTTTGATAAAATCAAAGAAGGTAGTAACTACCTGCATCAACCATATCCTGTCAGGAGCATTCATAATCCAGGTAAGCAAATTCCCTCGCATAAGGATTTTTTCAAACAATCCTTGTACCGTCAAATTTACTGACTCTTTAATCCAGTACCCAAGATTTTCTTCCAATGAAGAAATAGCTTTGGCATTTTCCAATCCAAGCTTAAACATTCGTTCATTACTCTGCATTAAAAGACGCCAGGATTTTTTGGTACGCTCTGCGTTGTCTCTGCCATCGCAAGCCCTTGCAATGGCATTGGCATCCTGATGTCTTATTTGAAAAAAATCAATATGCATAATTTCATACAACAAATATTCTGCACTATCCGGTTTATTAAATTCCTCTTTTATGTGTTGGAGCAGTCGAATAAGGTTTTGAATCAATGGAAGTGTAAGAATATCAACTTTCCTTTTTATGTTGAGAGAAATAGCATTCTTCTGAAGCATTTTCACAATATTATCAACCTGCTTATGATTTCTGTATATCACGGCAATTTCATTCAGCGATTCGCCCGTAGAATGAAGGTGTTGAATTTCTTTTAATAGCCCCAACTCTTCGTGCAACACATTGTAGTACTCTCTTACTTTTGGCACTACAATCATTGACACTGGTTCTTTATTTCCGGAAGTTAGATTTTTATTCAGCCCAGGAAGCTTATTTATGAGACGTTCTTTGTTATATTCAATCAATGTTCTAGAAACATCTAAGATAGGCTGGGTAGAACGATAATTTTTTTTCAGCAAAACAATTTTTATACTATCCTTGTAGCGAATATTAAAATCCAGAATATTGCTCATGTTGGCCCCTTGAAAACGATATATTGATTGGTCATCGTCTCCAACCACAAATACGTTTGGTCGCTGCCAATAAGAGGTAAGTAAATTCACAATCTGATTTTGCGCACCATTTGTGTCCTGATATTCATCTACCAGAATATATAAATAACGTTCCTGATAATTAGTCAACAAATAAGGATTTGATTGAAACGCATCGAGTACCCAAATAATCATATCATCGTAATCGTAACGTCCGGCTTTGTTCATGATGATTTCAAAATTATCAAATTCCCTGGCACCCGCACGTAACTTTTCCATTCGAGTTGTTTCTTCCTGAATAGCATTTTTTTTCAGATCACCGACCTTCACTCCCGTTTTGGAATTTGCTTTTTGATAAATAAACTCATCTCTTGTTGGGATTTCCAACAAGTACTCATCTATCTTTTGTGAAATATAATCAGAAGACCATCCCTCCCGCTTCATCGTGGAAAACAATGCTTTCAATTTTCCGATTTCATAATATACATCGCCGGAGAACCTTTTGAGAATGTGTTTCGGTCCAAATCCATCAATAAGCTTTTCAAACAATTGAGCTTTTTCCAAATCTGAAACAGCCTGTAATCCTCGAATGCCAAAAAGATCTAACTTTTCCTGAATCACCTGATTGCAGAAGGCGTGGAATGTAAAAATATTCACACGGTAAGCATCTGGACCAATAAATTTTAATAACCTTTTACGCATGGCCACTGTACCTGCCTCTGTGTAGGTAAGGCAAAGAATATTATGCGGTTTCGCATCAGTATCCGTAAGAATTTTACCAATACGGGCTGAAAGAATTTGTGTTTTCCCAGTACCCGGGCCAGCAATTACAAGTAAAGGTCCTTCAATATGGTCAACGGCTTCTCTTTGTTCTGTATTAAGCTTTTCAAGTTCCTCAAGAAAAGACAAATCGTAGTTGTGCTTCATTGCTTGTTTTGAAATTACTATTGATACAAAATAAATTTACACTACCGTTATAACAACAAAGAAATACCGTACCGGGGTACTTTATCTATCGTGATGCTTCACTTCTGTATCAATTTTCAACAAATTAGAAGTTCCTTTGGCTAATAATTTATTGGTAGAAAGATTCCATAACTCTGCTTGTGCGTGATGAATCATTTTACCTGTTTTTACAAGAAAGGCTTTTGCCGTAACCACTTCCCCTGCTCTAGCCGGATAGAAATAATCAACATTTAAATTAACAGTAGTATAAAAATGCTTAGAACCAAGTGATACTACTACTGTTCCCATCATATCATCCAGAATGCCTGCTATAATACCTCCATGAAGGGTTCCGATCGCATTGATCATTTCTTCTCGTACGGTATATTCTGCTGTCAGCCTGCCCTCCTCTACTTCCACTAAAATACCCCCAAGCCAAACTCCGTAATGAGAAGGATTATTTTCAAATATTTTTCCGATATGCTGTTTTAGCACTTTTATAACTTTATTTTCTTCCATTTATGTCTGTATTCACAAATTGTTCAAATGTATCCGATTCTATTCTGCCAAACTTTTTATTTTAATTTTTCTTTCAGAAAATCTGCTGTAAAGTTATCTTTTAGTTGAATCATTTCTTCAGGAGTCCCTTCAAAACAAATATTGCCTCCTTTGTCTCCCCCTTCCGGTCCAAGGTCAATAATCCAATCGGCATTTTTTATCATCTCCATGTTGTGTTCAATTATAATCACGCTATTTCTTTGTTCTACCAATGCATTTATAGCGTTCAATAATTTTTTAATATCATGAAAATGGAGTCCTGTAGTAGGTTCATCAAAAATAAAAAGGATATGTTCCTTTGACGAAGAAGGTGTTTTATTTAAAAAAGAAGCAAGTTTGACCCGTTGTGCTTCACCACCTGAAAGGGAACTGGAAGATTGTCCTAACCTTACATAACCTAGTCCGACATCATTCAGGGGTTTTAGTTTTTCTACAATTTTTGGTTTATCCTTAAAAAATTCGATACTGTCTTCAATCGTCATTTCAAGAATTTCATTTATTGCTTTTTCTTTGTATTTAACCTCAAGAAGTTCTTGCTTGAACCGCTTACCATCACAGGCTTCGCACTTGAGTCGAATATCGGCCATAAATTGCATTTCAACTGTAATTTCACCTTCTCCCTGACAAATTTCACAACGCCCACCGTCTACATTAAATGAAAAATGTCCTGCCTTATAACCACGTGTTTTTGAAAGTGCTTGTTCGGAAAATAAATCCCGGATTAAATCATAGGCTTTCACGTATGTTACTGGATTGGAACGAGAAGATTTTCCTATTGGATTCTGATCTACATATTCCACTTGTGTAATGCGCTGAATAGTTCCTTCCAGCCCATCGAATTTACCGGTAAAATCTCCTCCCAATCCCAACATTTTCATCAGCGCTGGAACAAGAATCTTTTTTACTAAAGTTGATTTCCCAGAACCACTCACTCCTGTCACCATTGTCATAACGCCCAATGGAAACTTAACGGAAACATTTTTTAAGTTGTTTTCCCTACCACCTTTTACTTCTACATACTCTGTCCATGTTCTGCGAATTTCCGGCAATTCAATTTTGTCAATATGATTGAGATAACGATAGGTGTGAGATTTTGCCATATCATCGTTTACTTCTCTTTCATCTAGTAACATTATTTCGGAAGCATTCAATTGAAAAACCAACTCCCCTCCATGACTTCCGGCATCAGGTCCAATATCGATTACCTGATCTGCTGCACGCATTACTTCTTCTTCATGTTCCACCACAATAACCGTATTGCCCATGTCTCTTAACAACAAAAGCACCTCAATCAATCTTTTGGTATCTCTTGGATGAAGACCAATACTTGGCTCATCTAATATATACATAGAACCAACCAACGCACTCCCTAACGAAGTAGCTAATTTGATACGCTGGTATTCGCCTCCGGAAAGAGAAGAGGTAAGTCTGTTTAAAGACAAATATCCTAAGCCAACTTTATCCATATAACTTAATCGATTCGTGATTTCGGTAAGGATACGCTGAGCTACTTGTTTATCGTACTCCTCAAGTTTTAGAGAAGAGAAAAACAGTAACGCTTCTCCAATCGGCATCAGAACAATATCTGTAATGGAAAGTCCATTAATTTTAACATAAGAAGCATCTTTTCTCAATCTTGAGCCACGACAATCAGGACAGATCGTTCGCCCGCGATACCTTGACAGCATCACCCGATATTGAATTTTATGGGCTTGGGTCTCCAGGTAGTTAAAAAATTTATTTAGTCCTTCAAAATGTTTATTTCCTGTCCAGATCAGTTGCTTCTCTTCTGCACTCAACTCGTTATAGGAACGATGTATTGGGAAATCGAATTTAATGCCATTTTTAATTAAAGGTTTTTCCCACTCTTGCATTTTTTCTCCTCTCCATGGAGCAATTGCTCCTTCGTATACAGATAAATTCTTATTTGGAATTACAAGATCTTCGTCTATTCCAAGGACAGAACCAAATCCGTCGCAACGTTTACAAGCACCGTAAGGATTGTTGAAACTGAAGAAATTGGCACTAGGCTCTTCAAATAAAATTCCATCTAATTCAAAACGATCAGAAAAATGTTTTTTCTCTTTTCCAACAATCTCAACCAAACAGTCTCCTTCGCCTTCAAAGAAAGCAGTCTGAATAGAATCCGAAAGACGAAACTGTGCTTCATCTTCTTGTTTGTTAAGTACGTTCCTATCGATCAGTATAAAAATTTCTTTAATTTTTTTTAACTCTGCTGGTTTGTTAAGAATTTCTTCGATGAAATTTATTTCCCCATCTCCTATAATTCTTGTAAATCCCTTTTGCAACAATATTTTTAATTCATCCTCTCTCTTCCTGCCCTCTCTTATTTTTAGTGGTGTGGAAAGTACAATTCGATCCCTCTCTTCAAATGTGTAAATATAATTTACAACATCTGTTACAGTATTTTTTTTCACTTCGTTTCCCGATACCGGAGAATAAGTATGACCCACTCTGGCAAACAAGAGCTTTAAATAGTCGTATATTTCTGTGGCTGTTCCAATGGTGGAGCGCGGATTTTTTGAGGTAACCTTTTGCTCAATTGCAATGGCAGGTGAAACACCTTTGATATAGTCCACCTCAGGCTTTTGCATTCTTCCTAAAAACTGTCGGGCATAAGAGCTTAGACTTTCCACATACATTCTTTGCCCCTCTGCAAATAGAGTGTCAAATGCCAACGAAGATTTCCCTGATCCGGAGAGACCTGTTATGACCACCATTTTATTTCTGGGGATAGCTACACTAAG
>DATHPH010000291.1:0-3298 GCA_035484095.1 Cytophagaceae bacterium
GACAGCCTGAAATTGATGCCCGTGATCAATGCCAGTATGCACCTGAGTAATGGATCGGTTCAATCCTCTGAGTTCCCAGAACCAATAAGGGATATTAACCTCTCCGCTACTGCCATCAGTAACGGCAACATAAAAACATCCACGTTTCTTTTGGATTATTTTAAATTCATACTGGATAAAGAGGCATTTGAGATAAATGCATTTGTCAAAAATTTTGATGATCCGAATTATGAAGCAACGTTAAAAGGTATTATTGACTTTGCCAAAATGACCAAAATCTATCCGATTGAAGGCACTACTCTAACCGGACGAATGAAAGCAGATATTACTACAAAAGGAACACTTTCCGAAGTTCGGGCAGGAAAGTATGGAAACACAAAATCAAGCGGAACAATGGATTTTACCAATCTCGTCTATAAAAGTTCCGATCTTCCGCAGGGATTTACTATGAAAACTGGCAGCGTAGCTCTAAACTCGGATCGTTTAACACTTTCCGGTATGACTGGCTTTATTGGAAAAAGTGACTACCTGATGAATGGCTACCTATCCAATTATATGGGTTATATGTTTGGAGGTACAGACACAGTTCTTCACAGCACGATTACTTTCAATTCAACAAAGTTTGATGTGAATGAATGGATGGACAACGATTCGACTTCTGCCACATCGGCACCTTCAAACAATACCACGGCGCAGGCGATTGAGATACCGGGCAACCTAGATGTTTTATTTAATGCTGCCTTGAAAGAAGTTCTTTACAGCAACATGACCATGACGGATATGGCAGGAGCTATTCTGTTTAAAAACAGAATCGTTACCATGAAAAACCTGGATTTCAATTCAATGGGCGGCAGTTTTCTGACGAATGGAAATTATAATGCTCAGAATATCCAAAAACCCTCGTTCGATCTCAATATGAAGATAGAGAACCTTGCCGTAAGGGAGGCCTATAAAACATTTGGCACTATAAAAAAACTGGCTCCCATTGCCAATTACATAGAAGGCAATATGAATATGTCCGTTATTATGAATGGATTGCTGGACCAGGGTATGATGCCTGTATACACGACCTTAAACGGCAAAGGAAATCTTGGTATGGCATCTGCAAAAATATTGAACAACCCTATTACAGGAGGTATTGCCTCCCTAACCCAAATCAAGAACATTGATCCAATGGAAATGAAGGATGTGAAGATTAATTATACGATCCAGGACGGTAATCTGGTGCTCGCGCCTTTCACAATTAAAACGGATAAAACGGAATTATCCGTGTTGAAAGGATTGAACAAATTTGATGGTTCTATTAATTATGACGTAGAACTTAATACTCCATCCGGTTCACTCGGATCATTCGCAGGAAGTGCTTTATCTAAATTTGCCGGAAGCAATGTTGCATTACCTCCCAATGTGATTATTGATCTGAATTTAACAGGACCCTACGAAAAGCCTAAAGTTAAGATACTGAAAACAAATCTGGGAGAAACCAGTAAAACAGCCCTTAAGAATGCCGCAACAGAACAGCTTATGAATAGTCCGCAAGTGAAACAAATACAGCAACAAGCCGATCAGGTAAAACAGCAGGCTCAGGAGGAATTGAAGAAGCAACAGGATGCGGCTCAACAGCAACTGAATACAGAAACAAAAATACTGGAACAAAAAACCAAACAAGCAGAAGATTCTGTCCGGAAAAAAGCAGTCGATGCGCTAAAAAAATCATTTCCAAAATTTTGATAATATGGAATCAATTATTTTCGACCATTTTCCATTTTGAATTTCTGCCATCACACTGCATGATGAAAGAGCTAACGGTTTTCTTACTATCAGAAGCGACACTTCGTAGATCTATTTCGATCTGTCGAAGGACCAATGCTTCTGCGAAACATCTTGTTGATTTGACAAATACTTGCTCATTCGCAGTGATGGAGGCCTGTCGGGACAGACCACGGAGTGTATCAGTCAGGGGTTAATAGACAATTCACATGTCATCAATTTATGAAAAGTTTCAACGTAAATTTTCAAATATCGATTTGGTTTCAGAATCTCCTGTGATAATTTTGAATAGGATGAAGAAAATGTCATTTTATTTTTTAGTAGTTGTCATTCTCATACAATGTATTACGAAAACGGCTATTGTGGCATATTATGAATTCAACAAAGCGTACATCGCTGCCCATTATTGCGAAAACAGAGCGAAACCGGAAATGCATTGCAACGGTAAATGCTATTTGGCAAAAAAAATAAGGACACAGGAAAACCAGGAATCTAAGATTCCTTTATTACGCAAAGAAATAAAAGAAATCACACTATTCTTTTCTTCTTTCGACTTCTCCTTATCACCCGCATCTTGTTTCATCAGATCCTTACAGAATGCTCTGTATGTAGTGAAACATTATGTTTCGCCGTATTTCAAACATTTCCATCCTCCTCCGGCAAATTGATTCATTCTTTCCAGTTACCAAAGGTTGCTTCAATAGAAGCAGCATGGATTCTTATTGTTAAAAAATCAATCAAATTAAATTTACAAAAATGAAAAATAAAATAGCATTGCTAGTACTAGCCATAGTAAACATATTAATTCTGGGCAGTTGTAAAAAAAAATCCGAGAACGATCCACAACCTTCAACGATGAAACAAAGTGCGTCCTTGAAAATCACTCCTGTATCAGGGAATAATTCACTAAACTTTGATTCCGTATACACGACCAACTCAGGACAAAAATATACGGTATCTACGTTTAGGTATTACTTGTCCAACATTCGTCTTGTAAAAGAGGACGGCAGTGAATATCCTATCTCAGAAAAATATTTCCTTGTCAATCCTTCTACAAGTGATTATGATTTAGGTCAAGTGCCCGTTGGGAATTACAGGGGAATACGATTTTCTGTCGGCATTGACTCATTGACCAATCACAAAGATCCAACGACATATCCTGAAAACGATCCATTGGCTATTCAAAGTCCAGGAATGCACTGGAGTTGGAATTCCGGTTATATTTTTATGATGATCGAAGGAAGCTGTGATACCACAGCGAATAATAGCGATGTACTTAACTACGGACAATATTCTCACGGCATGTTTTTTCATATCGGCATGGATCCCTTGTATAGAAACGTGGACCTGATTTCTACCTTTACCGTTGGTACCGACAACGCAAAAACCATTGCGTTGAAAGCAGACATCAATACATTCTTTAATAACATTGACCTGAAGACCCAGAATAAATCCCACTCCATGGGTTCGATGAGTCTTGCCACTACAGCTGCGGATAACATTCCTAACATGTTTAGTATTATCAAAT
>DATHPH010000292.1:0-3115 GCA_035484095.1 Cytophagaceae bacterium
CAAACCTTACCTTTTGGGTAAGGTTTTTTTACGGCCATTCAAGTGATAATCAAGTATTTTTGAACTATAGGTTGTAATATTGCGTTATTAACTATAGTTGAAAAGAAGTTTTCAATTGTTTTAATAAGGTAAGGTTTATTAGTCCAAAAATAGCCCCGTCTCCCCGATGGGGCTATTTTGGTTTTATAGATTAACAGAGCTGAAGTCTTGACTATTCATGCAGTTAAAATGGCCTTTGGGGCATCTTTCATAACCAATTTTGGAACATGGTCTGCAATTTAACTCCTTGCACTGCAACGAATAATAGTTTGTTTTATATGGATACATTCCAAATTCAGGAACTGTATTTCCCCAAATAGAATAGATTTCTTTGCCGAAGGCAGCCGCAATATGCATAAGCCCTGTATCGTGGCTAAAAACAATGTTTGCTTGCTTAATAAGGGAAGCGGATTGGTTTAAATTAAATGTGCCACAGGTATTAAAAACAAGTCTTTTTTGGATATTCAGCTTTTTGGCTATTTCTTCTCCTGTATTTTTATCTTCTTTTCCACCCATCAAAAGTATAGGCAAGGAAATTTTTAGACAAAGTTCTATAATTTTTTCCTTTGGGAGTCTTTTGGTAAAATGCTGGGCACCGATGGCAAAAGCAATGTACCCATTTTTTAATTCATCAGAAATGATTGTAGGATCTACCAAATCCTTCTCAGGGATAAAATAATCGAGCCCTTTCCCATCTTCTTTTATCCCAAGGCTTGAGCCGGCCTTAAGATACCGATCTACTATATGAAGATTTGGCAATCGATTAATTTTCAAGTTCACCAAGAGCCATTTTTTGAAGTTTAACTTATTGAAACTTCCGGACGGAACCCCAAGGCCTATTTTTATAATAGAGGTTCTTAAATTATTATGGAGATCAATTACAAAGTCGAAATTTTCCTTTTTTAATTCCTCGATCAATGAACTCACTGAATTTTCAAGACAATGTACCTTTTCTATATAAGGATTTGATTCTAAAATGCTTTTGAAATTTGGTTTGGTACAATAATGAACAGTGGAATTTTTTACCTGATTTTTCACAGCTCTTATTACCGGGGTAGTCAAAACAATATCGCCTATTGAAGAAAAGCGGAGGATCAGAATTTTCGCCATATTATTTTCTCTTTTCCTTAAACCACTTTTCTACTTTTTCAAGAGACCAGGCATTAAATGTGCATTCTGCGGTGAGCCCTCCTTTTCTACCAATGTTCACACCATATTTCATATCGTGATACCCCTGTTTGACGTGTGCATCCGGATTAATAGCGATGAATACTCCTTTGTTCATCGCATAATCTATCCATCTCCAATCTAAATCAAGACGATGAGGATTTGCATTGATCTCAATAATTACTTTATTATCTGCACAAGCATCAATAACCTGCCGATGGTCTATCGGATAGCCTTCTCTGCGCAACAAAAGTCTTCCGGTAGGATGACCCAAAATAGTGGTATAAGGGTTTTCAATGGCTACGATTAGACGTTTGGTTGCCTTTTCAACGTCCATATTAAAACCGGAATGAATGGATGCAACAATGAAATCAAAGCTTTTGAGCACGTCTTCACTATAATCCAATGAACCATCGGTGAGAATATCCGATTCTATTCCTTTAAAAATTTTAAAAGGCGCTAATTTTTTATTTAAAACATCAATTTCTTCTTGTTGCTTCTTTACACGAAATTCTTGTAATCCATTCGCGTATGTTGCTGTTTTAGAATGATCCGAAATACCCAAATACTCGTATCCAAGTTCTTTGCAATAGGTTGCCATTTCTTCCAATGTGTTTTTCCCATCGCTGTAATTAGTATGGTTGTGCAGAATTCCTTTTAGATCGGAATCTTCGATCAGTGCAGGAAGTTTGTGTTCTTTGGCCTGCATTATTTCCTTGAAGCCTTCCCGGAGTTCAGGTGAAATATAATCCATTCCTAATGATTCATATATTTCTTTTTCACTCGTAAAAGACTTTTTTTGTACGTAATTGAAAAAAGTAGAGGTTTCGTTGGCTCCGGATAATAAATGTGCTTTGCCTGATGAATGCAAGAATAATTGAGAAGCAAATTCATTTTCCGGATAAATTTTTATCTCTACAGAAGCATTCAAAACGCGGTCCTTACCCCTCCATGCAAAAGGAGAGGAAGTACTTTCGTCTTTCTGCAACCATGGGAAAAGATCCAGTTTTTCTATGACATTCGCTCTTTCGTTTGAACCAATCAACAGCTGAACAAAACCAACTGTTTCCATTTTTCTTCGGACGTCGCCCGACAAAGATATATGCGATGAAATAGCCTCCTCTTTTAATTTACTTTCTAATTGAACTGCAAAACCTTCTATATCGGCATAGAGAAATTTCCCGCGATTATTTATTATAAATTCAACAGATTGCAAAATACTTTCCTGCGTTTTTTCACCAAACCCCTTTGCCGAAGAAATCGTTTGATCGATACATGCCTGTCTTAGTTTTTCAAGGCTATCTATATTCAGCTCTTTCCATAGAGTGCGTACTTTTTTAGGACCTATTCCTTTTATGAGCAGCATGTCGATTACACCAGATGGCGTGATGTCTAGATAATGCTGATATTCTTGTGAACTACCTGTTTTAGATATTTCATAGATTTTTGCCGCAATTCCTTTTCCTACACCTTCAAGGTTTTCAAGTTCTTCCAGATCCATCTCCCCAAAGGCGTTGCTTACCTTATCAAGATTGAAGACTGCACTTTGAAGCGCCTTTACTTTAAATGAATTTTCTTCATGCAACTCCATGAGAGAAGCTGTTATTTCTAGAATGTCAAGTATTTGTCCGTTTGTCAAAGCGATAGATGTTTACAGTAATAATAGAAAATTAGTAGTTTGATCGTTTAAAGAACCATAAAAATAGCGGATAGATGGCGGGATAGCAAGTATAAAAAAAAGGAGGTTGTTAAACCCTTCTTAAATATTGATTGAGAGGAGAATAAACTTATTGTTTCTCCCTTAAGGATAATTTATGAATCATCGAACGTCAATACCCAAATAAAGGGATATTTAGTGTCAAAAACATAGCCTTACGGGTATCCCTATACCAAAAAGTATAAGACTAAT
>DATHPH010000293.1:0-2829 GCA_035484095.1 Cytophagaceae bacterium
TTCTGCTTTTGCTCTTTGGCTTGCTGCTTCTATGATTCACGATCGAAACAAACCAGTACCTCCACCCTCTTCTATTCTTATCTACAATAATTTCGCAGGACAAGACCATAGTATTATTCTCGTTGAAAATGTTGACCTTTAAAAAAACAAGAGCGCTCTTTATAATTGCATCCACGATAGCCATTGGGATATTTTCGATTTTCCCGTTCTCATGGCTTTACCTTCTGTTATTACCTTTCCTTTATATTCTGATATTATCGTATGGTTCAGCGTTTATTGAATCCGGATTTTTCATAAAATCAATTTGTAGACTAGATACAAATGAAAAAATAATTGCACTGACATTTGACGATGGTCCCGACCCAATCAATACTCCGCTAATATTGGATATTTTAAACAAAAATTCATTGCATGCCACTTTTTTTGTAATTGGAAAAAAAATTAAAGAAAATGAATCTTTACTAAAAAGAATAAAAAGCGAAGGTCATATTATCGCCAATCATTCCTTTTCACATTCCTACTTTTTTGATTTTTATCCTACAAAAAAAGTTATAGCAGACCTTGAACGCTCATCTGTCCTTATTAAAAATAGTATTGGAGTCACGCCAAAATTATTTCGTCCTCCTTATGGCGTGACGAATCCCAATATAGCCAGAGCGGTAAGTCAATTACATTTAATTTCCATTGGATGGAATATCCGGTCGTTGGATACCGTTATTAAAAATTCGGATAAATTGTATAAAAGAATCGTACAAAGAATAAAACCTGGAAGTATTATTTTATTGCATGATACAGGAGCTCATACACTGGAAACATTAAAATCAGTTATCTTGTTCGCTCAGAAAAATAATTATAAAATTGTACGTTTAAATGAAATGTTATCTATAAACCCTTATGAAGAAAAATAATTTTCTACTTTTATTGACTTGCATCTGGGTCTTCTCTTTGACGGTTCAAGCACAACCGAAAGGATACAAAGACCTCAAAGATACATCTTCCTTTAGAAGAAGCTTCAACGCAAAATCAAAAAGCATCGCAACCAATGAGTCGGATTTCCTTCAGGAAAAATACATTGCCACGATGACAGAAAAAGCCGTGTCCAAAGGAAAGTTTTATTACAAAAAGGCAAACCTCATGCGATGGGAAAATACCTCACCGATCAATCACACCATTGTGCTGAACAATGGCAAAATGATGATAAAAGAAAAAGGAAAGGTAAAAACGTATGATACCAATTCCAATAAACTTTTCAGGAGTATGAACGATATGATGTTGACCACTGCAAGTGGGAATATGCTGAATAACAAAGATTATAATAAGCTGTTATATGAAAATGAAAAATATTATTTAGTAGAACTTGTCCCCACTCAAACTACTGCAAAGAAATTCATTAAAACTATTGAAATTTTAGTAGAAAAATCAGACTACACGGTTTCTCAAATAAAAATGTACGAACCATCCGGTGATTACACTCGAATAGAATTCTCCAATAAAAAAATAAACGAAGGAATAGCCGATGCTACTTTTCTATTAAAATAGTGCCGTAATTATAAAAATTTGCTATATAAAGTTATAAATTTGAACTTTCTATTTAATTATCATTATTAATATCATTAAAATTTAGGACATTTTTTATATTTACAAAATGGATAAATCACTGGTAATCATTCCAACCTACAATGAGATCGAAAATATAGAGGCAATTGTCCGAAAAGTATTTTCACTTTCAGTCCCTTTTCACATTTTAATCGTTGACGACGGTTCTCCGGACGGTACAGCAGATAAGGTAAAACAAATGCAACTGGAATTTCCGGAAAGATTACATATTGAGGAAAGGAAAGGGAAACTCGGTTTAGGAACTGCCTATATTCATGGGTTTCGATACGCCATTAAAAACGATTATGCCTATATCTGTGAAATGGATGCCGATTTTTCGCATAATCCTGACGATTTGGTAAGATTGTACGAGGCCTGCGCCATAGATGGATATGATTTAGCAATTGGTTCACGTTATGTAAACGGTATTACCGTAATCAATTGGCCTATTGAAAGAGTACTTATCTCCTATTTTGCCAGTAAATATGTGCAATTTGTTACAGGAATTCCAATTCACGATACTACTGCCGGATTTAAGTGTTATAGAAAAAAAGTATTGGAAAAGATAGACTTGAATAGTATAAAATTTGTAGGCTATGCATTTCAAATACAATTGAAATTTCTTGCTTGGAAACATGGGTTTAAACTTATAGAAGTGCCTATTATTTTTACAGACCGAAAACTGGGTGTTTCCAAAATGTCAGGAAGTATTTTTAAAGAAGCCTTGTTCGGGGTTGTTGCCCTAAGAATAAAAAGTATCTTTAAGCAATACAACTAGCTCATAACTACTTATTATACAAAAGCATACTATTCTCTATAGAAGCTTATCGTAATAGTATTCCAAAATTGAATAAGAAAATTAATATCAGTAATAATTGCATGTACAAACATTAATCCTTACCTTTGAGTAGGAAAATGGGAAAAAAGGCAAAATCAACGTATTGTAGTTGTCTCTATTATTCAGCCAACGCACTGTCCAGGATTATGAGCAAAATGGCCGATGAAGAATTTGCAATAACAGGACTCTCCTCCTCTTATGCATTTCTATTAATGGTGGTAAATAAAAAACCGGGTGTTCAACCGAAAATGATTAGCGAAGAACTGCAACTTACTCCATCTACTATTACGCGTTTAATAGAAAAGATGGAACAGCGGAAATTTTTGGAAAGAAAATCAATAGGAAGAATCACAGAAGTATATCCAACCCAAAAAAGTATAGAACTGGATAAAAAA
>DATHPH010000294.1:0-5213 GCA_035484095.1 Cytophagaceae bacterium
GAAGTCACTTCCAGCGACAACCGAATATTTTTTTTCACCTCCTGCCCTATCTCGTTAGAGACCTCGATAAATTTACTTAGCGCCGCATTAAACTTTTCTGTTATCTCCCTTTTATGATCTCGGGGTACAAACCCGATCGAATCCCAGATAGATTGAAACTCCTTTAACTTGTCAACGGTCTTCGCTTCCGCACTATTAATGTATAATTCGATCTCTTTTATAAGAGATCCTTTTTTCTCAAGGTTTGCATGAAATTCTTTTTCCACTTCCGCCAACTGCTCTCTCTTTTTATTAAAAAAATAATCGCAGGCTTCTTTAAAACGAAGGAAAATTTTATCTTTTTGTTTGAAAGGAACCTGCCCTATTTTTTCCCATTGCTTTTGAAGTTCCTTTAGCTCCCTTGAAGAGTTTTCATAATCGGGGTTGTCTTTCAAGGCCTCTGCTTTCGCACAAAGTTCGGCCTTCTTCAGTAGATTTTCTTCTCTCTTTTTATCAAGTTCTTTAAAGAAATCGTTTTTCTTTTTATAATAAACTTTACATACCTCCCAGAATTTATTGGAAAGTTCTTTCGCTTTTTCTTGCGCAACGGCACCTGATTTTCGCCATTCTTCCTGCACATTTTGCAGTTCAGCTGTTTTGGCTTTCCAATCGTCTATTCTTCCGGATTCAAAAAGAGAAAATGCTTCCGCTTTTTCTATAATCGATAATTTTGCCATTAAATTTTGTTCTTGTAATGCTTTTTGATTTTGTAAATAATCCTTCCTTTTTTCATAAATTTTATCGGAAGCGACTTTCAATCTGGTCCATAAAGTATCCTGATCCTCTTTAGGCACAGGGCCTATCACTCTGAATTCCTCGTGCAGTTGTTTTAAATCTCTTAATGCCTGATTAATGGAATCTAAGTCAACAAGCTTTTCAACCTTGTTACAGATTTCTTTTTTAGCTTCAAGATTTTTTTTCCGATCAAGCTCTTTCAATTCAAAAAAGATGCTTCTGTTATTGTAAAAAATATCAACCAATGCTTTGTAATTATTCCACAACTCTTGTGATTGCGGCGCCGGCACTTGTCCCGTTTTTTTCCATTCTTCCTGAATATTTTTAAACTCATCCAAACTTAACTTGGATTCCTCTGAAGCAATTAGTTTTCTTAACCTTTCTAATAATTCATTTTTAATTTCGAGGTTTTTTGATTTTGTTTTTTCCAGTGTATTATAATGTTCTGAAATTTCAGTTTTGAGTTTGGTATAAATTTTCTCAAATCTCTGCACAAGAGCATCTTTTTTAAATTCAAAATCTGTTTCCGCCCCCCCTTCGTTTAAAAATTTTTGCAAGGCTTCTTCCTTTGTCAAATCAATAAGATGATCAAAGCTGGCTTTAATTTGTGCCAAATAATTGTTTGCTTTAGCAAAGTGATCTTTCAGATTAAAATTCTCCAGATACTTTACCAATTCTTCTTTAGAGAACGCTCCAAAATCCTCATGATGCTCTTCTACAGGCTCCACAAAATGCAACGATTCGTTCAATTCGTTTTCCATGACATCTTTTTTGTCAGTCATAATAAGTTCGTTCAAAATAATTATATAAAAATTTAATTTAGTCTAGGGTCTATCGGATAATTGGCAAGAATTTTAAACTGACCACCCATTTTTTTTAATACGCTTCTCCACATTTCTTTACTATCTAGTTCAAAGATGTCTACTTCTTCCATCTTATGTGTTATCCAGGATTTCTCTTTCATTTCTGCCTTTAGCTGTCCCTTTGACCATCCTGAATATCCTAGAAAAAAACGGATATCATTTTTTCTTATTTGTCCGTTTTTCAACATTAATTTTACTTGTTCAAAGTTCCCACCCCAAAACAAATTTCCGGTAATGGAAACAGTTCCTTCCAAAGGTAATTTATTTCTGTAAATAAAATGTAAGGTATTTTGTTCTACAGGACCACCCACAAATAAAGGTAATTCTAAATCGAATGTATCTTCTACTACATCGGTTAAGAACAGACTACTTTTTTGATTCAAAATAAATCCTAGCGAACCTTCTTCGTTATGGTCCACCAGCAGTATAACACTCCGCTCGAAATTACCATCCCCTAAATACGGTTCTGAAATTAATATATCTCCTGTCCTTATCATATCTCAATTCAGGAATTACACTTATAAATATACAATTTTAGTTTCAGTTGTTAAATTTTGATTCCAATAAATCAAAAAAGACTAAAAATAATATAATTTTAAGCATACATTTTACCTTTATAGATAATTTTAAAGTATATTTTGACCACAAAAACTGAGGTAAAACAGTTAGTGATTGAATAGCATGGGAGTATTGGCCAATATCAGAAACGATTATAATTTGAGTATTTTATCGGAAGAAGACGTTCTTAGAAATCCAATTGAACAATCTTCCAAATGGTTGGAAGAAGCCATTGCTCATAAAATAACAGAACCAACGGCTATGAATTTGTCTACTGTTTCTCAAAACGGAAGACCTTCCTCCCGAATTGTTTTATTAAAGGAAATAGCTTCAGATGGTTTTGTTTTTTTTACCAACTATTCAAGCAAAAAAGGACAAGAACTTTTTGCCAATCCTCTCGCTGCTATTACTATTTTTTGGAAAGAACTTGAAAGACAAATTCGAATAGAAGGAAAGATAGAAAAAATACCGCCTCAAGAATCGGATCTTTATTATTATTCACGTCCTCTTGGAAGTCGCATTGGCGCAATCGTTTCTCCACAAAGCCAGGTAATATCCGACCGCTCCATTTTGGAAAATAAGGTAAAACTTCTTGAACAAAAACCTGAAAAGGAAATCATCAGGCCTGAAAATTGGGGAGGATATAAATTAATACCGGATTATATTGAATTCTGGCAGGGTAGAAAAAATCGCCTTCACGATCGACTAGTTTTTACATGGAAAGAAAACAGTTGGACGCTCGAACGCCTGGCTCCATAATATTTTATTAGAAATAACGAGGACTCAAAATCTTAGCTTTTACGTAACCAAACTCATAACGAGCCATTATTTCGTGCGTATTCTGACCTACTAACCGCACTTTGCCGACACTCAAATCATAGGCATATCCTACCCGAATCTGTTTTGTCGCTTGTATTTCAATCATGGAAACGAAAGTCCCTGCAGAAGTACGATAAGAAACACCTGCAGCAATGGCATCGTAAAACCAAACATTCGTATTCAAATCAAATTCAACCGGTGCTCCACCAGTCATCTTGATCAGGGTGGAGGGTTTCAATTTTACATCTTGTGAAATCGGGATTACACAACCACTCATCACAAATAATTGACGAGTCTGATAGGAATTAAATGACACATAGGTATTTCCGTTGCTGTTATTGTTATACAATTTATCATTTATTACTCTAGGAAGACCTACGCCTATGTAAAAACGATCTGTATTATAATAAACACCGGCCCCAAAATTAGGCAAAAATTTATTTACATTGGTAGCAAAAGCTTCATCGTAGGTACTATTTTGATCCAAAACTACGGATGTTAAATTTTGTTTGAGCTGACTAAACCCTCCCTGTAATCCCAAAGCAAGTGTTCCTTTATTGAGTCTTATTCGGAATGCATAACTCACGTTCATTCCGGTTGTATTGGTCACCCCAATTTTATCATTAAAAACGACCAGGCCCAGTCCGATTTTTTCTCTTTTAAAAGGAGCATCAATGGAAAAAGTACCTGTAGAAGGAGATCCAGGTGTATTCACCCATTGCTTTCTATAAAGGGCCGTAGCACTCACCACTTCTCTACTTCCTGCATACGCAGGATTAACCGCTAAAGTATTAAACATGTATTGTGAATATTGAGGATCCTGTTGACCGTATGTTCTCTCCATCTGGATCAAAAAAAGAAAAACAACCAATACCTTACTAACTCTTGTCATAAATTATTTTATCTTTTCAGTGTCAAGTAGTTTACATATTTCTCGCCGGTATTGGTTACTATTTCATAAAAATAGGTTCCATCAGGTAATCGGTTTCCAATAGTCATACTTGCATTAGAATTACCATCCCACCAGTTTGGTGCTTTGTAATCACTGTTCTCATATATCAGGCTACCCCAACGGTTAAATATTTTTATTTGAATATCAGTGTATCCCTCTGTATTTCCAAGTTCGAAATAATCATGGACTCCATCCCCATTCGGTGAAAAGCCACCTGGAATAAACAATGTTTTCTTTATGATCTCATAAACCCTAATACTAATCGTTGCCTGCGCTGTATGTCCGCAACGATCCTGAATCGTATAAAGGTAGGTATCAGTGCCCGTAAAATCAGTAGGTGGATTGTAGGTATACATCCCTGAATTGTTAATGGTGATAATTCCTCCATTACTGGTGGCAACATTGGAGACAGTATGCACATATATGCTGTCTCCATCACTTGTAGAATCATTTGCCAATATAGAAATAACCGATGTAAAAATTTCATTTTTCAGAGTACTTACAGTATCCTGATTGGCAAAGATACCACTTGGACTGGTTTTAACAACCAATTGTCCATTAGTACACTTAGGAGTAAATGGATTAGGCACAACATCGCAAACTGCATAGGTGATTGTGTCAAATCCTTTAAAGCCCGCTACCGGTGTGTAATTGAACTGTCCAAGCGTGTCGATGGTAAAGCTAGCCCCCTTGGAAGTAATAATATTTTGAATCGTTACTTTCATGGCGTTTCCTGCAGGATCGTGATCGTTGGTCATTACATTGCCAGCTACCATTGTACCAGGGAGCGTGCAAATAAAATCAAGAGTAGTGACAGGGGGTACATCACAAAATACGATTACTCCGGTGAGTGTATCACTACAATGAGTGACCGATTGTCTGACATAAACATTGTATACACCATTTGTTAAATTGGTAAAAACAGGAGTAGGTTGATAGCTTATTCCGTCTATAGAATAAACCAAGCTTCCGGCAATTGGTTGCGTGTAAACGGTCAAGCTGGCACTTCCTGTACCGCCCGTACATGTAACCGAAGCAGAATCTATTTTAGGTTTAGGATTTAAGTTGATGGAAACAGAACCATTCATATAGGCCCTACAGGTCGTATCTCCAATTACATACCCATAAACCTTATAAGTACCTGCCATGGTTTGCGAAGGGAAATAAATCGGTTCAGACGCACCAAAAATAACCGTGCTGGTATCCACTGGACCAACTACTGGTGTATAGACAAAACGATACGCCAC
>DATHPH010000295.1:0-5678 GCA_035484095.1 Cytophagaceae bacterium
GAGCATTCATTTAGCCTATAGTGCAGACAACGTGGAAATTAATAAAAGGGGAGAGCTGGAAGTGAAAAATGAATGGGGTAAAATATTGGAGGAAAGACCTTATGCCTATCAAAATATTTCGGGAAGAATTAAAACCATTCAGGTACAGTATAGAAAAATTGGCAACAAATCGAATCATATTGGGTTTAAAGTAATTGGAGAATACGATACTACACGAGCGCTTATCATTGATCCCGCTATAACCCTTTCGTGGCTTACCTATTATGGAACTACTGCCGGCGGAGCTCCAACGGAGGATGGCTATTTATATGATTTGGATATCGATAATGCAGGGAATATTTACACTACAGGTTGGTATTCTTCTGTATTTCCAGCCACTGCCGGAGCCTATATGACGGCAAGTCCCGGTGGCGTAGATGCATACGCTTCGAAGTTAGATCCTACCGGAAGTATCCTTATTTGGGCTACCTTTCTGGGCGGTGGTGGTGTGGACCGAGGATGGGGAATCCGAGTGGATGCTGCCAATAATGTATATGTGGCTGGTGTTACCGAAAATACTCCTCCCGCGTATCCTACCACAGCCGGTGCTTTTCAAACCGCTCATGCTGGTGGTACAAACGATGTGTTTCTCTCAAAATTGAACTCTACAGGAAGTGCCTTGTTATTTTCTACCTTCATTGGCGGAACTAACAATGAAGAAGGAAGAGGAATTGATGTAGATGCCTCCGGAAATACCTATATAACCGGTTTTACAAATTCTGTTGATTACAAAACGCAGGGTCCGATACAGGCCGCTTTTGCCGGTGTAAACGATGCTTTTGTAACCAAAGTGAATTCCACCGGAACCGCTTTGCTTTATTCCACTTATTTAGGAGGTGATCAGGACGAGCTTGGATGGGATATAGTTGTTGATGCCAGTAATATTGCTTATGTAACCGGTTATACCGGTTCTCCAAATACAGATGCAAAACCCTTTCCAACGGTAGCTGCTTTTCAAGCAGTTTATGGCGGTGGCCCTAAAGATGTTTTTGTTACGAAAGTAAATGCTGCCGGAAGTGCTTATGTATTCTCTACTTATTTAGGAGGAGGTAATATTGATCAGGGGAATTCCATTCGGCTTAGTGCCGCCGGAGAGGTGGTAGTGGGAGGTACAACTTATGGGGCAGGTTTTCCTTTGGTAGCCAATTTACAAACGTTCACGGGTGGAGGGGATGGATTTGTAGCCAAGTTCAATGTTGCGGGTTCTGCCTTGTCGTTTTCTACTCCTTACGGAGGCAGCAACGATGATTTAGGATTAGGGATTGCAGTAAAGAATAATCTAATAATTTTGAAAACGGCTGTTATGTCAAACGATATTACGACCACGGGCAGTCCTTATCAGGCTACTAAACCGGCGAACGATGGTGCTAGCTTATTTGATGTGGCGTTGGCTGTTTACGATAATACCTCTGGAAGTTATTTATTGACCTACGCTTCCTATTTTGGAGGGTATCTAAACGACTACGATGATTTGGGCGCAGCAAGCTTGGCCATCGACAACTCCAATTGTCTCATTGTTGGCGCTACTACGCATTCGCTGAATCTTCCGGTTACGGCGGGTGTATACCAAACAACAAAAAACACGGCAAACAACGTGACACCGGATCAACCGTTTGTTTTTAAATTATGCAACATTCCTCTTCCTGTTACGCTTATCAGTTTTACCGCCACACAACAACAGGATAATTCAGCCCTTGTTCAATGGACGACAGGCTATGAAAAAAACAACGATTATTTTGTGGTAGAAAGAAGTACCGATGGAATTAATTTCACACCTATCGGAACTGTAAAAGGAGATGGTAATTCATCTTCTTCCGTTGATTATTCGTTTGTAGACCCGAACGGTAATATTCCGGTGATCTATTATCGATTAAAGCAGGTAGATGTAAACGGTCAGTTTGAATACAGTCAAATAATTGTCTTATATCCCGGAAAGGCCCATACGATTTCGATTGAATCAGGTTCTTTGCAAGGTACCTTTACCGTTAATAAAATATTTTTATCTCAAGCGAGTATAGAAATACTTGTAATTGACGCTTTGGGAAGGGAAATAATTCATACGAGCAAAGAAGCCGGAGCAGGTTCCTTTCAAGAGACGATTGATTTGAGAAAATTTTCTTCGGGAGTATACATCATTCATGCATTTTCACAAGACGACAATAAAATTTCGAAAGTAATAAAAGAGTAATTTACCGGAAATTTCATCTATCCATCAGTTCTTTTGAAATTATTCGAATAATTTCAAAAGAACTGTTTTTATTTTATTCTCAGATGTAGAATCGGGATATTTTTTATTGAATGGTTAACCGTCCTAGCTTATACTTATATATTCCAGCTTCTCCAAAAAGATAAACTTCTTTATCCGAAGATTGAAAAAACACATTCGGACATAGTGTTATATTTTTATTGTAATTTTCGAAAAGATATTTTTTAGTCATATCTCCTTTAGCATCTATGGATAGCAGCATCGGGGTAGCGCTTTTATCCTTCATGTTACTCATTCCTTTTTTATTATTGATACTTACATTTTTACTATTATCATTAAAAATGATATGCAGCGTATTGGTGGATACATTGTAAAGAGGACAATAGTTTGAAATGTTTGACAACCGTTGTTTTTTATAAACTGTAAAATGGTATAGTAGATTTCCTTCCTTATCAATATTTAGGATATTAATATTCCCCGAATAACCATTTATGGCATCTTTATACTCGTTCAATAAAATTATTCCCCCATCTTTTTTTTCGATGGCCGTTGTTTTTTCCGCTATGATAAATGGCGTTGAAAATTGCTTTATTTTTGTGTTTACGATTGTTAAATGGTTATTGAATGATATATAAAGAAAACCTTTTTGTTTTGTATCGGTTTGATGTTTGTATAACCCCAAAATGGAAGGAGTGTTTGTCTTATCTATTCTCAGCAAAACACTTTCAATGACATTATTCTCTCCGGCATCAAGTTTACTTTCATTTAAGGAATCCGTAACAGGATGGTACCGGAACAAAACAACTCTGAAGCGTTTGTCTTTATCCATATAATTGTCTGTTAAAAAATAAACTCTTTTAGCATTGTCAATATACAATTGAGTATGAGATTCCGCTTGATAAAACTGAGCGAATTCGTCTTTCTGTTGTTTGAATAATTTGGAATGCAAGGGAGATAAATTTGTATCGGTAATCAATAAATGATAGGTCCTAGAATCTTCAAATCCCTGAACACAGGCGATAATTTTTGTAGAATCCGGAGATAGCACAAGGAAATTTTGATCCATTTTATCTTTTTTTGTTTTAACAATACTTACCAACTGGCTGTTTTTAGTAAGTTGTCCGTCAAAATTCATTTCATGCAAATAGAAAGTTTCTTTCGATTTCTTTTTGTTGAAAGCTGAAACCAATAGAATAAATTTATCTTTAAGCTGAACGATTTTTTCCGTCTTTAAAACAACCGAATCACTTTTCTCTGGGAAGTCAAGTAAGTGCAAGTCTTTGGAAAAAATAAGGGTATTTGTTGAGTCGAATTTTTTTAGAATAAAATTTCTGTTGTCAGAATAGAATTGTGTAGAGATAATAAATTTAGTAAGCCAAAAAGTACTTTCTGTTTTAGAATCTTTCCCCATAAAACTGGTGTTCAAATCAATGGAGGTTCCAAAAACGTTTCCGTCAAAAGAATTTCCCCATTCAATTGTATTCGTTTGTGCACGTATAATGCTGCTCCAAAATGTGATAACAATGACAAGCTGTAGAACAAGATAATTTGGTTTCATTTTTTGTAATTAAATAGGGGGTATTGAACTTCAACAGCGAAATTCGGCCAAAAGATAGTCAAAAAAGAACGGAAGATGGAGCGTTGATTCAGATTGCTATGTTAAAAATAAATAATTTGGCTAGAAGATAAAAAATTGCTTTTTTGGCAATTTTTTGTTGGATTAAAGTACAGGGATAGTCCTTCCATGGTTTGTTCGACTTAAGGTAAACAATTGCTTTTTAATGAAATGACTCAAGTTTAGGTATTGTAAACCTTTCCTTTTTGTTAAGAAACTAATTATCTTAACTTTGCACATTCTATAAATATTAACAAGTTCAAAAAATGGCTTACAATTTATTAAAAGGAAAAAAAGGAATCATATTTGGAGCACTTGACGAGAATTCAATTGCTTGGAAAGTAGCCTTAAAGGCACACGAAGAAGGTGCTGAGTTTGTGTTGACAAATGCTCCTATTGCCATGCGCATGGGTGAAATAAATAAACTGGCGGCTACAACCAATTCACAGATTGTGCCGGCAGATGCTACTTCTATTGAAGATTTAGATAACTTAATTTCTAAATCACTGGAGATATTAGGTGGTAAAATTGATTTTATTCTTCATTCTATCGGAATGAGCCCTAATGTGCGAAAAGACAAAAGTTACGGAGATTTAAATTACGAATGGTTCTTGAAGACCTTGGATATATCCGCACTTTCTTTTCATAAAGTGATGCAGGTAGCGGAGAAAAAGGATGCTATGAATGAATGGGGTTCAATCCTGGCACTTACCTATATTGCAGCACAACGTACATTACCCGATTATTCGGATATGGCCCAAGCCAAAGCTGCTTTAGAATCCATTGCCAGAAGTTATGGATATCGTTTTGCAAAATTGAAAAAAGTAAGAGTGAATACCATTTCTCAATCTCCTACCGCTACTACGGCAGGGAAAGGAATTGCAGGTTTTGGTGGATTCATGGAGTTTGCCGATAAAATGTCGCCACTCGGAAATGCAAATGCAGAAGAATGCGCCAATTATTGCGTCGCTATGTTCTCCGATCTTACCCGTAAAGTAACCATGCAAAATCTTATGCACGATGGTGGTTTCTCTACTACCGGAATGACAGAAGATATTTTGGCTAAATTTAATTAGTAGATACCAATCGTGCGGTGAGTTAAACATTCATTTTGCGATTTCCTGAACTAAGTAAAAGTCCCGTTCTTTCTGAGGTGCGGGACTTTTTATATAAATTATGAGTTCTAATATTGTCTTTGAAAAACTTAAAAAGCAGGCGCAAAAAAGTCTGGCTCCCTATTTGTATAAAAGCGCTTATACAAGAGCCATTTTCACCGTTTGGGGCTTGGCTTTAAGAGAATGCCAGGTAAGTTTTGCACAATTTTTTGACTGGACAAATCCTCTTTTTTCTTTAGGCCGGGCTGTAAAATATTTTTTTTACGGATTGTTGCGATTATGGACGGGAAGAAGTATCCGATTGAGCTATGCTTATAAGGCCGAAGATCGTTTGATTGAATCGCTGTTAAAACCAATCGTAACACAATCCGGATTTTATGTAGAAGTTGGGTGCAACGAGCCTCGCTTTGCTTCGAATACCTTTCTTTTATACCGAAGGGGATGGAGAGGAGTTTGCATAGATCCGAATGAAAAACTTATCAAAAAATTCAAAAAGATACGTCCCAGAGACATCGCTTTTTGTTCTTTTGTTTCAGACGTGGAGACAGAAGTAGAATATGTGGAGATGGATAATAATGCGTTGTCTTCAGCAGACATTCACCATGTAGAAAATGCGTTAAACAGCGGACATAAAATTGTTCGTCGAAAAAATATGAAGTCGTTGAGGCTTACTTCTATTCTTCAGCAACTAAAAGCACCTGTT
>DATHPH010000296.1:0-2191 GCA_035484095.1 Cytophagaceae bacterium
AATATAGACTCTTTAAGTTTAAACATTCCCATGTAACATACTTCGTGCACAAAGTCCATGTTTATTTTTGTCATCTCATCATGCAAAAGAAAGAAACCGGTTTTGGTAAGGACATATTGATCTTTTGTATTTTGATATACCACTCCAACCCCTAAACCAGCCTCCAGCAAAACACGTGTACCGTATAAGGAAAGCTGAAGTTTTGAAGCAATCTCTTCCTGACACATTCCTTCGTCTCCTTGCTTTTCTATTAATTCCAAGATTCCTAAATCTCTAAGAGCTTTCGCCGATTGAAACACAAAAGGTCCCCATGCTATTTTCTGGGCATCGTTTTTAGCATCAATTGCTCTTTTCCCATCCTTTCTAAAAAAATCCATCTTTGTATTACTTTTATTTTTTAAAATATCGTTCTGTCTGTATATCAAGAGCGATATCTGCCAATTCCATTTTGATATCTACCTGAAACAATAAAATTTCTTTGTCGTGCTCTTCTTCCTCTCCTATTGCTTTTATATCCTCCAACGTTTGTTTATACTTTTCAATTCTATCGGAGCACCATTGCATAAAATCTTCCGGAAGATTCATCCAAGGAAATCTATTCTTATCCTGAAAAAAAAAATCACAATGACCATTTTCGAAAACTGAAAACAATGGACCACTTATTTGTTCGTTCAATGGTTCTAAACTAAGCCAAATATTGGAAAATTTTTCGGTATACAATTTTGGCCGATGAAAAGCATCCCAAAATATTTCTCTATAACGGTTTAATCTTTCTTCCATGTATATTACTTATAAAAATAATTTCCATTGGTATTTACCGACACAATGGGAACTTTTTTATTTTTTTCAAAGTAGTCATAACCCTGTTTAAGGTTTTGCCAGAATGTGAACAGAGCCTGCTCTTCTTTATATTGCCTATTAAAGAAATGCATATTATCATCTGTCATTTTAAAAGGGAAAATATGAACGGGAATATTAATTTGGCCATTGTTTTTGGCTTCTACCGCTACGAGGTATATTTCTTTTATTTTGGAATCTGTCATAGCCATACAGCCAATCGAAACACAATTGCCATGAATAAATATATCACCTCCCGGATTTTGTTTATCGCTTAATACTTTGTCAGAAGCATTTGGGTAGTTCAAACCAAGAGATAAGAAAAAATTACTTTGTGGATTAAAACGATCAATATGATAAAACCCTTCAGGTACCTGATAATCTCCCATTTTTCGTTTAGGTCCAAGGTCTCCGGAAGCACTACAAATAGCGTAGGATTTAAGAAGCACATATTGAGTCCCACTTGATTTAACCCATAGTTCCAGTGTTTTTTCTCTTTTAAAAACTCTAAGAAAAATACTCTGTTTGTTAAAATCCAACCCTTTTTCAATATATAAGGCACGAAGGCTTTCTTCTTTTTCCTGATAGGCTTCTTTCACCCGAGCATACCTCAATTGAGCAGATTTAAATTCCTCTGCTTCTATATTAAAAAATAAAAGAACAATCAAGAAGACCGTTGTTTTCAAAGATTTTGAATTGAATTAAAAAGATAGTTTAACAGAACTATTAATGATGACGCTTTTGCTTCATTTTACCTTCTCTGTGCGGCAAAAATGGTTGATTGTGAGCCGCTCTATTTTCTTTAAGAGCTGCACAAGATGAAAATATAATAACAAAAAGAATAAGAAGAATCCCTGTTTTTTTCATAACCATAATTAATAAACTAAATATACCAATTTTAAATTTAATTTCTAGTGCGAACTTCTCTTTAATCCTTTTACGGGATTATATCCATTCAATTCCTTTGCATAATACCCTGTACCGTTATAGGGTCTTTTGTCTGAATGGTTTTTGCAAGCATCTGAACAGGCGCCTTCCATTTTCCAACCACAACTTTCACATATTGGAAGGTGAATATTACACTCAGGATTAGCACAGTTTACCATTCGATCACATGTCGTTCCACATACATAACATGTTGAAATCACTTTGGGATTTACAGTATTTACATCTATGACAATACGGTTGTCAAATACGTAACATTTCCCTTCAAAATCTTCGCCTCCCTCTTCCATGCCATATTTGATAATACCTCCATGAAGTTGGTACACATTTTCAAATCCATTTTCCAAAAGAAAAGCACTTGCCTTCTCACATTTAATGCCTCCGGTACAATAGGTAAGTACTTTTTTAT
>DATHPH010000297.1:0-1826 GCA_035484095.1 Cytophagaceae bacterium
TTACGGAGTTTGGAAGTGTTTCCATTCACTTATCCTTAGAAGGGAAGAGAGAAAACGTTTATAAAATAAGGGTAGAAATTACCGATACAGGTATTGGGATTTCAGATGATAACCTTCAGAAATTATTCAATTATTTTAGCCAGGTGGACAATTCTTCTACAAAATCTTACGGTGGAACCGGGCTAGGGTTGGCGATTTCAAAAGAGTTATGCAAAATGATGAATGGGGAAATTGGTGTGAGGACGAAAGAAGGAGAGGGGAGTTCGTTTTGGTTTACCTTTGAAGCTCAGGAAAGCAAACGAGGTACAGAAGTCGCTAGTAACGAAGGAAACAGTATCAGAATTACGGATCGTTTTACCGATTCCAAACCAAGAATATTAGTGGTAGATGATAATCTTGTAAACCAATTGGTAGCTTCTGAAATTTTAAAAAAATCGGGATGCATTGTTGAGACGGCCAGTAATGGTCTCGAAGCGATTGAGAAGGTAAAATACAATGTTTATGATTTAATATTCATGGATATTCAAATGCCACAAATGGATGGGACTACCGCCACCAGAGAAATAAAAAAACTAGGATTACTTTATCTACCTCCGATTATAGCCATGACTGCTTATGCCATGGAAGAAGACAAAGAGAAATTTCTTTCCAATGGCATGGATGATTATATTGCAAAACCCATAAAATCAGAGGTGTTGATAAATAAGATCGCAGAGAAATTAAATTTAGACAAGAAAAGTAGTTATCTTAGTAGTACAAATGACCAGAAAGAATTCAAAGAAACATCCATTATTAATGGAGAAACTTTAAAAAACATGATGGCTTTTGTAGATAAGGAAACGCTTATCACCATTTATGAAGAATTCGAAACTGAAACCTTTACACAGCTGGAAGAGTGCAAAAGTATGTTTCGTTTCGGTGATTTCAAAAATATACAATCCCATTTACATACTATAAAAGGAACGGCAGGAACGTTAGGGGTTGCAAAGATAGAGGCTCAGGCAAGACATATAGAAAGTAATATCAAACAAAATAACTTTGAAAATATTACCGAAAATCTAACTGTTTTGTACGAGGCTTTTGATGAATTTAAAACTTATTACCACGAAATACTAAATAACCAAACCTATGAAAAAAGTTTTAGTAGCTGAGGATAGTTCAGTTATACAAAACCTCACCAAAAAAATACTTCAATTCCAGAATTTCGATATTAAAAGTGTAAAAAATGGAAAAGAAGTACTGAAGTCGATGGAGTCAGAGTCGTTTGATTTAATACTGATGGATATTAATATGCCACAAATGGATGGAATGACTTGCATCAGAGAGATTCGTTCGATGAGTGATAAATCCAAGTCTTCCATACCAGTAGTAGCCATTACCGGTAATGCAAAAAACTATTCGGAAGAAGATTTTTCGAGTGCAGGGTTTAATGATTTCCTGGCAAAGCCACTTGACTTTGATAAATTGGTAGATACCGTTAAACGATTGACCGAGATTAAATAACTATTCATCTATTTTCACTTATGCAGATAAAATACACGCAACAATTTTTAAATAAATTGGAGGATATATTTTCAGAATCTTCTTATATCTTAAGATATGAAAAGGGAAATTTCCACGCTGGTTACTGCCTTTTGAAGGAAAATAATGTGGCGGTGGTCAATAAATATTTCACTGTAGAAGGGAAAATCAATGCTCTAATCGAAATATTACGTCAGATTGAAATTAACCCTGAAACATTGAGCGAGAAAAATAGAAAATTATATTTAGAACTTACTCAAACAGAGCTTACACTTTGATCGTTACATTTCTAGGTACTGGTACTT
>DATHPH010000298.1:0-1740 GCA_035484095.1 Cytophagaceae bacterium
TTTACAGCCAATTTGGTTTAATTGGCTGTAAATCAATAAAATTTTACATTTGAATATTCGCAAGAGAGGTGGCATAAAGCCCTTTATTCAACTTGTCAGCGATTTTTTCGAAAGCGCTGATGGTTTCTTGTACATCTTCCATTGTATGGTCGGCCGTAGGAATTATCCGCAGCATTACTACGTCTTTAGGCACCACGGGATATATTACGATAGAACAGAAAATACCAAAATTTTCCCTTAAGTCCATTGTCATTTGAGCTGCTTCCGGTTCTCCACCTTTTAAGAAAACAGGTGTTACGGGAGATTGTGTTTTTCCTATGTTGAACCCCTTTTCTTTAAAGCCGTTTTGAAGAGCGTCTACGACTTTCCAAAGTTTAGCTCTCAGTTCCGGTTTGGTTCTAAGCAATTCTAAACGTTTCATATTTCCTACCACGTAGGGCATAGGAAGTGTTTTAGCATATATTTGAGAGCGGGTATTATAGCGTAAGTAACTGATTACAGATTCCGTAGAGGAAACAAAACCTCCAATACTTGCCATTGACTTAGCGAAAGTAGAGAAGTAAATATCTATTTGATCCATTACTCCTTGCTCTTCGCCTGCCCCGGCTCCGGTTTTTCCCATTGTTCCGAAACCATGCGCATCGTCAATCATGAGTCTGAAATTGAATTCTTTTTTAAGTTCAACAATTCCTTTAAGATCACCCATGTCTCCGGCCATTCCAAAAACACCTTCTGTAATCACTAAAATAGAACCTTGTTTATTTTCTTCAACTAAACGGGTAGCCCTTTCTAACTGTTTTCTAAGATTTGAGATATCGTTATGAGGGAAAACAAATCGTTTACCTTGATGAAGTCTTGCCCCATCTACTATACAAGCATGTGATTCCGAATCGTATACAATTACATCGTGTCTGTCCATCAATGCATCAATAATAGATAGAATTCCTTGATAGCCATAGTTTAAAACCATAGAATCTTCTTTTCCAACAAATTCAGACAATTGTTTTTCAAACTGTTCAATTAGGTTGGAGTTTCCCGACATCATTCTAGAACCCATTGGATAAGCCAATCCATACTGAAGGGCTCCTTCTGCATCCGCTTTTCTTACTTCCGGGTGATTGGCAAGACCGATATAATTGTTTAAGCTCCAGTTTAATAGTTGTTTCCCTCTGAACTTCATTCTTGGTCCTATTTCTCCTTCCAGTTTAGGAAAGGCAAAATAACCGTGTGCAAGATTAGAATGTTTACCCAAAGGACCCATGTCGGTCTTTAATTTTTCAAATAAATCCAAGGCAGTACTTGTTTAATGGTTAGTAATTAAATAAATATTAAAGGGTTATGTTATTATTTAACCTTCATAATAATCCACAAATGTACGAATTTAAGCGATAATAATACAAATTTAACATTAAAAAAGCCGCAGAGTTTTTGTTATGCTTTGTTTTTTGTACTATTAATTTTGATAGAAAAGGGTTTCGGTATGAAAATAAACAAACTGGTAATTGCCAATCGTGGTGAAATTGCGCTGAGAATAATCCGTTCAGTGAAAGAAATGGGAATAAAAACGGTTGCTTTATATAGTGAAGCAGATAGGAATGCACTTCATGTAAGATATGCTGACGAAGCTGTTTTTATTGGAGAGGCACCTTCTCACAAATCGTATCTTGATATGGATAAAATTATTCAGGTTTGTCGGGAAACGCACTCGGAAGCTATTCACCCCGGTTATGGATTTTTATC
>DATHPH010000299.1:0-2912 GCA_035484095.1 Cytophagaceae bacterium
ACAGAAAGAATTAATACCATAAAGGTAATTTAAAATGTTGCGTATTTAAACAATAAATTTCGAAATATCCATGCGTTACAACGACGGGTATTTTTCTTTAAGATAATTCATATAGGCAGGAAATTTCGAATGGAATTTAGTACGAAATTCTTCTTCAAAAACATTTTGCTGTGAACGATAGGTAATGAAGTCGATAAAATATGCATTGTTAAGTTTTGCAAAATCTTTTTCGTATCGTGTATTATAAAAATTATTCTCTTTCAGATACGAGGTCAAATCCTGCCTTGCCCGATCAATCATCGCCTCCTTTAACTTCCTTTTCATTTCATAAGAACACGTGGAATCAAATTTCTTATAAAGGCTATCCAATCTTTTAGCCCAACCAAGTGTTCTTTCTGAATATTCCTTCTGAAAACGAAATCCCTTTTCATATTCAGAAAATTCTTTCGAATCAGCACCAAATTTTTCACTAAGAAATTTTCGTGCTCCATAATCTCCCACAAAACTGGCAAGATTTTCATTGAAGTCCACATTGCTTTTAACATATAACGTCCCATGTGTCAATTCATGAATAATAAGATTGGCCAAACTTCCCGGCCTCCTGCGCAACATACTACTTAAAATAGGATCTCTTAACCATCCTAACGTAGACCAAGCGGAAACTTCTCCTACATCCGTATCGAAGCCTTCCTTTATAAATTTCTTCTCTTCCGCCAATGCTTTTTCATGTACAAAATATCCCTTATAGGAAAAACTCCCCAGCAATGGAAATTCCCATTCAAACGCTTTCATCTCAAAAGGAGGACAAGCGGTGATCACCCATAAAATCGGTTTGTTTTTTTGGTCGTAAAAGGAAGTATAGTTTTCATTTTTTTTTATGCCTAGCGAGTCAAACGCAAATTTTTTTATCTCGTTGATGAGTTCAATTTTTTGCTTAACAGAATCCGGAACAGCCGAATCTTTGAGCACTTCTTCCACCGATCTTGTATTCCAAAGAATGGTAAGTTGCCCATACGCTTGTGAGATTCCATAAGAAACCAATTGGTAATTCCATCCAATCAATATCAGTAGGACTAAAATAAACAGATAATAAATGCTCCTTTTCTTTTTCATTGAAATGCCTTTAAGGACTTTTCATCTCTTACACTTAGGTATAAAGATATGGAAAGAATCTATTCCAGTATATTCAGGATACGTGATACTGATTCTTTCCCCAATCGTATTAGAACCTAGGTCTTAAGCTCTTTTCATGACAATACCTTGATTAAAAGCTTACTAAAATTTATTTTGCCTGCCTTCCAAAATCTGTGCATAACTTTCCTCTTTAAAATCTACTTTTTCAGTCCGATTAGGTTAATTTAGAGTTGGTTAACACTTAAATCATTTTTTAACTAAAATTTTTAGTAAAAAAGTTGCTAATTATTTTAGCATTACATATCTTTGTATCGTTACAACATTATTATTATGAGCAAAAGCGAAAAACTGAAAGCACTGCAACTTACACTGGATAAGCTGGATAAGACCTACGGGAAAGGTACCGTAATGAAATTAAGCGACGAAAAAGTGGACGACATACCTGCCATTTCTACCGGTTCTTTAGGCCTTGACATGGCTTTGGGTATCGGGGGACTTCCTAGAGGAAGAATAATAGAAATATACGGACCAGAATCCTCCGGTAAAACTACGCTTACCTTACATTGTATAGCAGAGGCTCAAAAAGCCGGAGGCCTCGCCGCATTCATAGATGCCGAACATGCTTTCGACAAATCTTATGCTGAAAAACTTGGAATAGATACTGAAAATCTACTTATCTCTCAACCTGACAATGGAGAACAAGCACTCGAAATAGCAGAACATTTGATTCGCTCGGGTGCTATAGATATTATTGTCATTGACTCCGTTGCTGCATTAGTACCCAAAGCAGAAATTGAAGGTGAAATGGGAGAAAGCAAAATGGGACTTCAGGCAAGGTTAATGTCGCAAGCATTGAGAAAGCTTACCGGCGCGATCAGCAAATCGAACTGTTGTTGTATTTTCATCAACCAGCTACGCGAAAAAATTGGTGTTATGTTTGGCAACCCCGAAACGACTACTGGTGGAAATGCACTTAAGTTTTATGCTTCGGTTAGACTTGATATTCGTAGAGTAGGTCAGATCAAAGAAGGTGCGGATAATATAACCGGCAATCGGACAAGGGTGAAAGTCGTAAAAAATAAAGTAGCCCCTCCCTTTAAAATGGTAGAATTCGATATTAATTACGGACAAGGAATTTCTAAAATAGGGGAGATTATAGACCTGGGAGTAGAAATGGAAATCATTCAGAAATCCGGCTCCTGGTTTGCTTACCAAGGTACCAAACTTGGCCAGGGTAGAGATTCGGTAAAAGATATTCTGAATGACAACGAAGAAATGGCGAACGAAATTGAGGCAAAAATCAGAGCCAAAATAATGGGACACAAAGAAACCGTTGAAACAAAAGAAACAAAAGAAACAAAACCCGAAGTAGAAGAAACTCCTAAGGCAAAAACAAAAGCGGCAAAAGCAGAAGTATTATAGTGAATAAAAAAATCAGATTTTAGCAACACCGACCATTCTTAAAAAAGTGTGGTCGGTTTTTTTGTGCAGTTAAAAATACGATTCCCATTGCTCAAACAAAACCAGACCTATCGCTTACCGGCAGCTGTACCTGGAAAATAATGATGCTGTTGCTGAAATAGCTTTTCCATAGAAATATAAAAGACATAGACAAACATACCTGCCACAACAGTTCTAATGTTCGTAATCATTTCTCAATAATCTTAACACCACTCAATGCCCCAACGAAAGGTGCGACTTTTTCCTGTATCGATAAAAAATTACTTCGTCCAACCTACCACTACTGTTTCCCTATATTTTCGTACCAATCCGTCGAG
>DATHPH010000300.1:0-3115 GCA_035484095.1 Cytophagaceae bacterium
TTCCGGATTAATTTTCCTCGTAATAAATGCTTGTACCACCCCTAAAACTTCCGTGCGTATTCACAAAAAAAATCATACTTATGAGAATAGAAAAAAGAATGATTTCAAAACGGCTAAAGGCCCCTACAATGCTTCCCGTACTATTAAAAATGATTTAATACATACGAAATTAGAAGTCAGCTTTGATTGGTCAAATCAATATGTATTAGGTACGGCCACACTTTCATTTAAGCCTTATTTTTACCCGCAAAATACTTTAGAACTGGATGCAAAAGGAATGGACATTCATCATGTCACCCTACTTGACGAAGATGTAGCGTTAAACTATTCCTATGATAAAAAAATTATTAAGATTCAACTTCCTAAAACCTTCCATCAAAACGATACTTTTGTTGTAAAAATAGAGTATACAGCCAAACCCAACGACTTACCAAAACTTGGGAGTTTGGCGATTACGGATGATCGCGGATTATATTTTATAAACCCTGACGGGAAAACCCAAAATAAGCCAAGACAGCTATGGACGCAAGGCGAAACGGAATCGAGCTCCTGTTGGTTTCCTACTATTGACAGCCCAAATGAAAAAACCACGCAAGAAATGTTCATCACCGTTGACAGCAATTTTACCGTTCTATCGAATGGAGAACATATCTATTCCAAAGCCAATTCCGACGGCACCAAAACCGAGTATTGGAAAATGGATTTGCCGCATGCGCCCTACTTATTTATGATGGCCATTGGTGATTTTAAAGTTATAAAAGATCATTGGAGAAATATGGAAGTAAATTATTATGTGGAACCTAAGTTTGAAAAATATGCTAAAAACATTTTCGGTCATACGCCTGAAATGATCGAGTTTTTCTCTACAAAACTTGGATATGATTTTGCCTGGAATAAATATTCTCAAGTGGTCGTAAGAGATTTTATTTCCGGTGCTATGGAAAATACCACCGCTACTATCTTTATGGAGGCACTTCAATGCGATGACCGTGAATTACTGGATGAAAACTGGGATGGTATTATCGCACATGAACTTTTCCATCATTGGTTTGGCGATTTGGTAACTTGTGAATCGTGGGCTAACCTGCCACTTAATGAATCTTTTGCCAACTACTCTGAATACCTTTGGACAGAATATAAATATGGAAAAGACGAAGCAGATTTTCTTGATTTAAAAGAAGAAGAAGAATATTTTGACGAAGCAGAAAGCAAACAAGAGCCTCTAATTCGTTATTATTATAAGAATCAGGAAGACATGTTTGATCGTCATAGCTACAACAAAGGTGGAAGAGTATTACACATGCTTCGAAATTATGTTGGCGATGAAGCGTTTTTTACTGCTTTGAAATTATACCTTACACGCAAACAATTCAAGACAGCAGAAATTCATGACTTGCGATTGGCTTTTGAGGAAGTCACCGGAGAAGATATGAACTGGTTTTTCAACCAATGGTTTTTGGCTCCCGGACATCCGGAACTCAAAATAGCGCATGCCTACAATGCAGGCATGTTAAAAATATCGATAACACAACTACAAGACACCGTTCGGTTTCCAGTATACCGATTGCCATTGTCTGTAGATGTTTGGGAGAATGGAACTAAAACCCGATACTCTATTCAAATGAATCGGTCGAGACAGGAGTTTCTTATTCCTCTCTCATCTGCTCCTCAAAACGTATTGGTCGACGCTGAATTTCAGTTATTAGGAAAAATATACCACGATAAAACAGAGTCTGAACTTGTTTTTCAATTCAACAATGCGCAACCCTACAGAGCCAGAGCCAATGCACTTGAAAAATTATGGGCATCTAAGGAAAAATCGTCTATCTATAACCCTTTTCACGAACCTGCTAAATTAGCCACGCTTTCAAAAGCGCTTTCCGATACCTTTTGGGTCATACGAGAAATGGCATTGACTCAATTTTCGAAACATCCCATTCCAACACTTGATACTTTTTTGGTAAAATTGGAATACATGGCACTCAAGGATCCAAAACCTTCTGTGAGAGCCAGAGCAATTGCGCTGATTGCTTCTTTCGACCTGCAAAAATATATGCATGTATATGAAGTCGGTTTGATGGAAAGACCTTATTCCGTCGTAAATGCTTCCTTAAAAGCGTATCTTAAAAGTAATGCTCCGGATATAAATCAGAAAGTAGAGTCTTTCGAAAATACAGAGAACGGAGAATTATTGATAACACTCTCCGACTATTTTATATACACTAAAAATTTAACTAAATACGATTGGTTTAAAAGTAAAATAAACTCAAAATCAGGAAGAGATCTTTATTTTCTGATAGGTTATTTTGGTGAGTATTTAAAGCTCATGCAAGGTGAAACGAAAGAAGATGGGAAACTAGTACTTCAAGAAATTGCTACCTCCAACAAACATGATTGGATAAAACAGATGGCAAAAAAATGTTTAAAAGAAATAAATTAATTCAGTCGTCCGGATCGAGCTTGATGAAGCAAAACCTATCTTCTTAAATCCTTTTATCAATTGCCCCATTCATTCATATAACGACAAAGCCAACGCATGCACGAACCTTTTTTTACGATAATATTCGAAGACAACCATCTTATTTTGGTGAACAAAAAAGCAGGGGTGCCTAGTCAGGGAGACCAAACCGGTGACGTTCCGCTCACAGAACATGTACGTGAATACATTCGTCTAAAATATCAAAAACCCGGAAATGTTTTCACCGGACTCATTCACCGTATAGACCGACCAGTAAGTGGTCTGGTTCTTTTAGCAAAAACATCTAAAGCATTGGAGCGCATGAATAAACTATTTCACGATCGTGAAATAGACAAAACCTATTGGGCAATCGTAAAACAAAAACCTGAAAATACTGAAGGAAAATTAGTACACTGGCTCACACGTGTACCTCAAAAAAATATCACCCGCGCACATAAACATGAAGTTCCCAATAGTCAGCGCGCTGAATTGGATTATAAACTCATTGCCAGCATTGAAAATTATCACTTACTGGAGATTCATCCGGTCACTGGACGCCAACATCAAATCAGGGTACAACTTTCTGCGATGGGCTGCCCTATCAAAGGAGACGTAAAATATGGATTCGATCGAACCAATAAAGACGCAAGCATCTGT
>DATHPH010000301.1:0-2637 GCA_035484095.1 Cytophagaceae bacterium
GTTCTTCCACATGAAAAAGAACCGGCACGTGTTGCGTGCGACAAAGATTCGTTGCATTAAAATAACCGACGCATAAATCCTGGTATGACCAACCCTTTATTTTCATAATTTCAACACCACGTTCTTCTTCCGTTCTTTTAAATCCTGCAAACATAGAAGATATATCCACCTTGGTGGTTTGCAATTCTTGTGTCACGGAAATAGCATACGCATCGTCCCATATTGAAATAAGCATTGGGATCTGAAGAACACCCGCTGCATTGATTGCCTCAAAGAATATTCCTTCTGCACAAGCACCATTTCCAATGGTACCAAAAGCCACCTCATTTCCATTGTTCGAAAAGGTAGAAAGATATTTTAATTCCGGATTGGAACGATAAAGTTTGGATGCAAAGGCCATTCCTACTAATCGAGGCATTTGAGCTCCGGTAGGAGAAATATCGGGAGTAGATATTTTTATTTTGGTAAGATCTTTCCACAAACCTTCCTTATCGAGATTTCTGGTAGCATAATGGCCAAGCATCATTCTTCCACCGGAATGAGGATCATTTTCAATATCGGTATGGGCGTATAGCTGGGCAAAATATTGTTGAATATTCAACTCTCCAATAGCCATCATAAACGTTTGATCCCGGTAGTAACCTGACCGAGAATCACCCGGCTGAAAAAATTTTGCCATAGCAATCTGAGCTACTTCTTTTCCAGTTCCAAAAACCCCGAATTTAGCTTTCCCACTATAAACTTCCTTTCGAGCCAAGGTGCTGGCATGCCTACTTTCACATGCCAATCTGTAATCGCCCAATATTTCTTCACGGCTAACCGATAATTCAGGACTAAGTTGATATACACTCACTATATATTATTTTAATGCACTTATTACAAAATCTACAAACTACTCTCAAAAATCATCAAATATTTAATTTTCAAATATTTAAAAACAAACAATACCCCTTTGATAATGATTTCTGTATATTATTTTACCTTCAAAAATAGTAAAATCTTAGCCTTATCCAATACCAAAAATACCAAAAGAGTTGTAAATTAATTGAGGCAAAAATTGAAACATTGTCGTATATTTGAGAAATGAATATTTAAGTTAAAAAAAATTAAAACTATGCTTAAGAAAATAATATTTGCAGCTGGAATATCACTGTATTTTTCTCTTACTACTTTTGCTCAAGCTCAATTTGAGTTTATGGAAGATAAACACGATTTTGGTACTATAACGGAAGGAGTGAATGCCACCCATGAATTTAAATTTAAAAACATAGGAAAAGATACTATTAAACTTCAACCTACGGATGTTCGTGCTTCATGTGGCTGTACAACTCCAAACTGGACGAAAGAAGCGATTGCTCCAGGAGGAACAGGACTTGTGAGTGCTCAGTTTGGAAGTGCCGGAAGACCAGGTATTTTTAATAAAAACGTAACCGTTTCTTATCAGGGAAATGTCGTGAAAATGCTCACGATTAAAGGTGTTGTTGTGAAACCTGATACAACAAAATACACTGAAGCGGAGCTTAAAAAATCTGCCAAAATTTCTTTGGAAAAAACTGCTCACAATTTCGGAAAAGTAGAAAGAGGGCAAAAAGTACTTACCAAAATAAATTTAAAAAATAGTGGTAAAGATTCATTGTCTATTATTTCTTCACAAGCAGCATGTAGCTGTATTACTGCAAAACTTATGATGGAGAAAAAAGACAAGACAAGTATTGAAGTGAAAAATATTCCTCCTGGCAAATCCGGATACCTGGAACTTGTTTATTTTGCTTCTGCGGATGGCAATAATGCAGATATTCTTACACTTACCACCAACGATAAATCCAGCCCCAAAACGGCTATTACATTAAGTGCCGAAGTGGTAAGTTCCTTACAAGAAAAAAGTCCGTTGATGGAAGACAAGACCACTGCTCCTTTTGGGAAATAGGCTTCACGCGGTACATTTATATATTTTAAAACCGAAAAACATGTTCCATCAAGAACATGTTTTTTTATGAAAGATATAGTACTAAAAAACATTAGGAAAAATTAAGAATAACTTCAATTGTACAAAACGTGATTATCGGAATTCCAAAAGAAATAAAAACGGGTGAATACCGTGTTGCCATAACTCCTGCCGGTGTATTGGCTCTTAAAAAAAATAATCATTCTATTCTGATCGAAACCGAAGCCGGTAAAGGTTCAGGATATTCAAATGAAGATTACCTTACGAATGGAGCCGAAATCATTTCAAATCCTTCTGAAATATACGAGAGGGCAGAATTAATTCTTAAGGTAAAAGAACCTTTAGAAAGTGAATATTCATTCATACGAGCAAATCAAATAGTATTTACCTATTTTCATTTTGCCTCTTCCCGAAAATTGACAGATGCCATGATAAAGAGCAGGTCGGTTTGTATCGCTTATGAAACAGTTGAAAAAGCAGATCGTTCCTTACCCTTGTTAATTCCTATGTCTGAAGTAGCGGGAAAAATGGCGGTACAACAAGGGGCTAAATACCTGGAGAAACATCAAAAAGGCAGAGGCATTTTATTAGGAGGAATTCCGGGTGTAAGTCCAGCACAGGTACTTATATTAGGTGCTGGCATTGTTGGAACAAATGCAGCCAAAATGGCGGCTGGTCTTGGTGCAAACGTT